>NZ_JBHUZM010000094.1:0-30132 GCF_042667665.1 Streptomyces sp. NPDC057307
GTCCGGTGGGGACCGGACCCCCGCCCGCCCGCCGTTGAGCCGACGGGCCTCCGGGGGCGGGGGCGCCGGAGGCCCTGGCGCTCAGGACCTTGGGTCAAGAGCCTTGGGGTCAGGGCTCGTTTCTCAGGACCCTGGGGTCAGGACTCTTCGTTGATCAGTTCGTTGATCTTCGCGTCGGCGGCCTTCGTCGCGTCGGCCACCGAGTCACCCTTGAGGATCGACAGGAGCATGTTCTGCAGGACCTCCTCCTTCTCGATGGAGGTCCAGCCGGGCGCGATCGGGGTGAACCACGCGTCGGGCACCGCGTTGGCGATGGCGGCCGTCTCCGGCTTCGCCTTCAGCGGCTCCAGCTGCTTCTCGTTGTTCGGGAGGATGTTCTTGCCGGCGAGAACCTCCATGGACTTCTCGCTGGTGAACATCGAGACCCAGTCCTCGGCCAGGTCCTGCACCTTGGACTTGCTGGTGATCGCCAGGTCGGAGCCGCCGATGAAGGAGGGCAGCGCCTTGCCGTTCGGGCCGGGCATTCCCGCGGTGAGGATCTTGCCCTCAAGCTTCGGGTTGCCGTTGTTCTTGCCGTCGATGACGGAGCCCGACTCCCAGCCGTTGCCGTAGATGAGGGCCGCCTTCTCGTTGGCCATCACATTGGCGTGGTCCTGCTCGTCCTTGGTCAGGTCGGCCTTGTTGTACTTCTTGACCAGGTCGATGAAGTGCTGGATGCCCTTCTGCGACTCGGGCGAGGAGAGCGAGCCCTTCCACTCCTTCGCGCCCTCGTCGTACGTGGCGATCTTGCCGTCGTACGCGGCGACGTAGGACATGGCGGCGTACCAGTAACGGCCCGGCAGGTAGAGGCTGGAGGCGCGCTTGTCCGTCTTGCCGAGCTCCTTGGCGACCTTGTCCATCGCCGCGAGCATCTCGTCCTCGGTCTCCGGCAGCGTGTCGAGGCCGGCGCCCTTCTTGAGCATGTCCGTGTTGTAGATCGCCACGCGCGCACCGGCGTAGTACGGCACGCAGTACTGCTTGCCCTCGAAGGTGCAGGTGTCCTTCAGGCCCTGGATCCAGGTGTCCGAGTTGTCGTACTTCTTGGGATCGACCTCGGCGACCGCGCCGTTGAGGATGTACTGCATCGTCTCGGTGTTGCCGAGCTCGACGACATCCGGGAACTTGTCGCCACCGAGTGCGGTGTCGAGCTTCTTGGCCTTGTCCGCCCACTGCTGGTACTGGACATTGACCTTGACGTTCGGGTACTTCTCCTTGAACTGCGCGTTGACGTCCTTGACCAGTTCCGGCCAGGTGCTCTGCGCGTCCACCATCAGCCAGACGGTGACTGTGTCCTTACGGTCCTTCGGGTCCTTCGCCGAATTGCTGTCGTCGGATCCGCACGCCGCGACCGAGAACATCATGCCCGCGACGCCGATCGCCGCGATGAGCTTGCGCTTCACGCCACCCTCCTCAGGGATTCCTGCAACCCCCTCCCCACCGCGCTGACTTACGACGAGTACCACCGGGGCTGGGACCTGGTCTTTAATGGTTTAGACCAGTACGGGGAGCTTGGCCTAGACCTTTAGGGGTGTCAAGGGTGTATAAGAGGGCTGTCGTGTCCGTTATCGGACCGACACCTGGATCGGGGAGACGACCCGCGACCGGACCGTGCCACCATGTGAGCCGCAACAGACGGAGGAGCCGGTGACGGCAGCAGCGCAGGAGTCGGGAAGGCAGACCATGGCCACGGACGGGGGCGGCAGCGAGCCCGAGAACGGGGCGGCGACCCGTACCGCACGCGTGCCCAAGTACTACCGGCTGAAGCGGCACTTGCTCGACATGACGGAGACGCTGCCCCCGGGCACGCCCGTACCGCCGGAGCGCACGCTGGCGGCCGAATTCGACACCTCGCGCACCACGGTGCGCCAGGCGCTCCAGGAGCTGGTTGTCGAGGGCCGGCTGGAGCGGATCCAGGGCAAGGGCACGTTCGTGGCCAAGCCCAAGGTCTCGCAGGCGCTCCAGCTCACCTCGTACACCGAGGACATGCGCGCGCAGGGCCTGGAGCCGACCTCGCAACTTCTCGACATCGGCTACGTCACCGCCGACGACACGCTCGCCGGGCTGCTCGACATCACCACGGGCGGGCGCGTGCTGCGCATCGAGCGGCTGCGTCTGGCGAGCGGCGAGCCGATGGCGATCGAGACCACACACCTTTCGGCCAAACGCTTCCCCGCGCTGCGCCGTTCGCTCGTCAAGTACACCTCCCTCTACACGGCGCTGGCCGAGGTGTACGGCGTGCACCTGGCGGAGGCCGAGGAGACGATCGAGACGTCGCTGGCGACGCCGCGCGAGGCGGGGCTGCTCGGTACGGATGTGGGCCTGCCCATGCTGATGCTGTCGCGGCACTCGATCGACACCGCCGGGGAGCCGGTGGAGTGGGTGCGGTCGGTGTACCGGGGCGACCGCTACAAGTTCGTGGCGCGGCTGCGCAGGCCGACCGACTGAGCCGCGCGGGACTGAGCCGCGCGGGACTGAGCCGCGCGGGACGCCGGACCGAGAGCCGTACGGGCCCCCCACCGAGCCCGGACGAAACCCGACGAGCACGACAAAGCCCCACGTCAGACGGCCTGTTGAGAACCCGACGCAGGAGTACGGCACGCACACCGTTGCCGTACCGATATGCGGACGGGGGGTGACGCATGCCGAGACGTTCCCTTAGATTTCCTGCGTGTTTCAGCAGGTGACCAGTGAGGGGACGACTCGCCATGCCAGAGCCGGCACAGCCAGGTTCCACGCAGGACTCACAGGGATCGTCGGGGCGTCCGACGCCGAGATCGATCGCGATCTGGGCGCTCGTCGCCCTGGTGGGCGCGGTCGGCTGGGGCGTCCTCGCGCTGTCGCGCGGTGAGGAGATCTCCGCCGCCTGGATGCTCGCGGCGGCGCTCGGTTCGTACGCGATCGCCTACCGCTTCTACTCCAGATTCATCGCCCGGCGCGTACTGAAGGTCGACAAGACGCGGGCCACACCCGCCGAACGCCTCGACAACGGTGTCGACTTCCACCCCACCGACCGGCGCGTGCTCTTCGGGCACCACTTCGCGGCCGTCGCGGGCGCGGGACCGCTCGTCGGGCCGGTGCTGGCCGCCCAGATGGGCTATCTGCCCGGCACGATCTGGATCGTCGCGGGCGTCATCTTCGCGGGCGCGGTCCAGGACATGGTCACGCTCTTCTTCTCCACGCGCCGCGACGGCCGTTCGCTCGGCCAGATCGCCCGTGACGAGATAGGCCCGTTCGGCGGCGCCGCCGCGCTCATCGCGGTCTTCCTCATCATGATCATCCTGCTGGCCGTGCTGGCGCTGGTCATCGTCAACGCGCTGGCCGACTCGCCGTGGGGTGTCTTCTCCATCGCGATGACCATCCCGATCGCGCTCTTCATGGGCGTGTATCTACGGGTGCTGCGGCCGGGCAAGGTCAGCGAGGTCTCTTTCATCGGCGTGGCGCTGCTGCTGCTCGCGATCGTGGCCGGCGGCTGGGTCGCCGAGTCCTCGCTCGCCGACACGTTCACGCTGGAGGCCGGCACGCTGGTCATCTGGATGATCGTGTACGGCTTCCTCGCCTCCGTACTGCCGGTCTGGATGCTGCTGGCGCCGCGCGACTATCTGTCGACCTTCATGAAGGTCGGCACGATCGCGCTGCTGGCGGTCGGTGTCGTCGTCGCGCTGCCGACGATGAAGATGGACGCGGTCACGGAGTTCGCGAGCCGGGGTGACGGTCCGGTCTTCGCCGGTTCGATGTTCCCGTTCGTCTTCATCACGATCGCGTGCGGCGCGCTGTCCGGTTTCCACGCACTGGTCTCCTCGGGCACCACGCCGAAGATGGTCCAGAAGGAGACCCAGATCCGGATGATCGGGTACGGCGCGATGCTCACCGAGTCGTTCGTCGCGATCATGGCGATGATCACGGCGTGCATCATCGACCCGGGGCTGTACTTCGCGGTCAACTCCCCCGCCGGAGTCATCGGCGGCACGGTCGAGTCCGCCTCGCAGGCGGTCGCCAACCTCGGTTTCACCATCTCGCCGGACCAGCTCGCCCAGGCGGCGAAGGACGTCGAGGAGGCGAGCCTGCTGTCCCGTACGGGCGGCGCGCCGACCTTCGCGCTCGGTATGTCGGACATCTTCTCGTCCGTCGTCGGCGGCGCGGGGATGAAGGCGTTCTGGTACCACTTCGCCATCATGTTCGAGGCGCTGTTCATCCTCACGACGGTGGACGCGGGGACGCGTGTCGGGCGCTTCATGCTCCAGGACATGCTCGGCAACGTCTACAAGCCGATGCGCCAGGTCAGTTGGAAGCCGGGCGTCTGGTTCGCCAGCGCCGTGGTCGTCGGCGCGTGGGGCTACTTCCTCTGGGTCGGCGTGCACGACCCGCTGGGCGGCATCAACCAGCTCTTCCCGCTGTTCGGCATCGCGAACCAGCTCCTGGCGGCGGTGGCGCTCGCCGTGTGCACGACGCTGCTGGTGAAGTCGGGGCGGCTGAAATGGGCCTGGGTGACGGGAGTTCCGCTCGCCTGGGACGCGGCGGTCACCCTCACCGCGAGCTGGCAGAAGATCTTCTCCGACGACCCGAGGGTCGGCTTCTTCACCCAGCGCGACGTCTACCAGGCGGGCATCGACAAGGGCGAGGTGATCCCGCCGGCGAAGACGATGGACGACATGCACACGGTCGTCACCAACTCGACGGTGGACGGCGTCCTTTCGGCGGTCTTCGCGATCCTGATCCTCGTGGTCATCGCCGACGCGGCACGGGTCTGCTACAAGGCGATCCGCCACCCTTCGAGCGTGAAGCTGTCGGAGACGCCGTATGTGAAGTCGGAACTGGTCGCACCGGCGGGCCTGATCCCGACGAAGGAGGAGAAGGCGGAGCTGGTGGCGGCCGAGGCATCGACGAGGGCCGGGGCGGGTCCGTCATGACGTCGGCGATCTCAGCGGCGAAGGTACGGCACGCGGTGGGCCGGATCCGTTGGTACGTACGTGAGTTGACGGGCGAGTCGGCGTACGACCACTACGTGGCCCACACCCGCGCCTGCGACCCGACGGCGGAGATCAAGACCCGCCGCACGTTCGAACGCGACCGGATGGACGCGAGGGAGGCGGACCCGAGGGAAGGATTCCGCTGCTGCTGAGCCGCCGAAGGGCCGCCGTTCCCTGCGGGGAGCGGCGGCCCTTCGCCGTGAGAGGGGCCAGCGCACCCAGTCCTTGAGCTGCTCGGTCTCCAGCGTGATCCCCACCGGTTCGGGCAGAGCGACCGTCCTGCCGAACGGCACGGTGCGGGCACGCTCGGCCGCGCCGCTCAGAATCCGGTACAACTCGTCGAAGTCGGCCGTTTCCACATGGACCCGGTCAGTAGTGGCCACGCTGCTGGACCCTCCTCATGTCGCGCTCAACGGTAGCGGCGCCCTCGGACAACGCACCGCCATAGCCGTGTCGCACACTGCATGGATGGATCAGACGACACGGCCGGAGGCCGACTTCACCATCAGAGCGGCCGAGCCCGGCGAGTACGACGTGCTCGGGGAGATAACCGCGCGGGCCTATCTGGACGACGGGCTGCTGGACTTCGGGGAGGACGACCCCTATCTGGCCACTCTGCGGGACGTCGCCGCGCGGGCCGCCGGGGCCGAGGTGCTCGTGGCCGTCGACGCGGACGGGGGTGTGCTCGGTGGGGTGGCCCATGTCTCCGGGCCGTCCGCGTGGGCCGATCTGGCCGGGGACGGGGAGGCCGAGTTCCGCATGCTGGCCGTCGCGCCGGCCGCCCGGGGCCGGGGTGTCGGCGGGGCGCTCGTACGGGCGTGTGTGGAGCGCGCGCGGGCCACCGAGGGGTGCGTACGGGTGCGGCTGTCCACCCAGAAATCGATGCTGGGGGCCCATCGGATCTACGAGCGGATGGGCTTCGTACGGACCCCGGAGCGCGACTGGTCGCCCATCCCGGGGCTGTCCCTGCTTACGTACAGCCTGGAAATCTAAGGCGTTTCGGGGCTGATTCCGGCGCAAGCCGAAACACCCGCGACACAACATGTGGGGGGTGCTGCTCCCAACGGGCCCCACATGTATGCTCAAGTCTGTTGTCGCCGCAGGAGAATCCGGTGGAAATCCGGAACTGTCCCGCAACGGTGTGCTGTGGTGCGCTTTGCGCGCCCGCGAGTCCGAGCACCTGCCGACGGCGCATCCGGCTCGACCGATCCGGATGCCGAGACGTCCGGGCCTCGAGGTTGGGCCGGTGGACGCCGCACCGCGCGCTGCCCGCTCCCGGGCCGGCGTACGCGGGCGTGCGCCGCCGTGCCCCTCCCCCGTGGCCCAGAGCCGAGCGAGGGAGAGCACCACGTGACCATCGCGCCAGCCGATCCGGCTTCAGCGATCTCCGAGCGGGGACCGGGTACGGCCGTTCCGGCCGACAGGTCTGTCGACAGGCCGGCCGACGGGCCCGGGACGAGCCTTCTGCGGCTCCTCACGGACCTCACCGCCGACCTGACCGACACGGACCCCGGCAAGGTCGCCGCGGCCGCGCTCCGGGGCCGTAACGCCGCGTCGGACGAGGCCGAGTTGCGTGAACTCGCCACCGAGGCCGCCGCCGGGCTCATCTCCGAGGACCCCGCCTACTCCCGGCTCGCCGCCCGCCTCCTCACCCGCACCATCGCGGACGAGGCCGCCGGCCAGGGCGCCCTCTCGTTCTCCTCCTCGGTCGCCGTCGGCCACGCGGAGGGCCTGATCGCCGACCGTACGGCCGCGTTCGTCACGCGCCACGCCGCCCGCCTCGACGCGCTGATCGACCCCGTCGCCGACGACCGTTTCGGCTACTTCGGCCTGCGTACCCTCTTCAGCCGCTATCTGCTCCGGCACCCGATCACCCGCGAGGTCATCGAGACGCCGCAGTACTTCATGCTGCGCGTCGCGTCCGGCCTGGCCAAGGACGACTCCCCGGCCGCCGTGGACGAGGTCGCCGCGCTGTACGGCCTGATGAGCCGGCTCGACTACCTCCCCTCCTCCCCCACGCTCTTCAACTCCGGCACCCGGCACCCCCAGATGTCGTCCTGCTACCTGCTGGACTCCCCGCTGGACGAGCTGGACTCGATCTACGACCGCTACCACCAAGTGGCCCGCCTCTCGAAGCACGCGGGCGGCATCGGCCTCTCGTACTCCCGTATCCGCGCCCGCGGTTCGCTGATCCGGGGGACGAACGGGCACTCCAACGGCATCGTGCCGTTCCTGCGGACGCTCGACTCCTCCGTCGCTGCCGTCAACCAGGGCGGCCGGCGCAAGGGCGCGGCCTGCGTCTACCTGGAGACGTGGCACGCGGACATCGAGGAGTTCCTGGAGCTGCGCGACAACACCGGCGAGGAGGCCCGCCGTACGCACAATCTGAACCTCGCGCACTGGATCCCCGACGAGTTCATGCGCCGGGTCGACACGGACGGCGACTGGTCGCTGTTCTCGCCCTCCGACGTGCCCGAGCTGGTCGACCTGTGGGGCGACGACTTCGACGCGGCGTACCGCGCGGCCGAGGCGGCGGGCAAGGCCCGCCGGACCATCCCTGCGCGTGAGCTGTACGGCCGGATGATGCGCACCCTCGCGCAGACCGGCAACGGCTGGATGACCTTCAAGGACGCGTCGAACCGTACGGCGAACCAGACCGCCGAGCCCGGCACCGTCGTGCACTCCTCGAACCTCTGCACCGAGATCCTGGAGGTCACGGACGACGGCGAGACGGCCGTCTGCAACCTCGGCTCGGTCAACATCGGCGCGTTCGTCACAGACTCGGGCGAGCTGGACTGGGAGCGGCTGGACGAGAGCGTCCGCACCGCCGTGACCTTCCTCGACCGGGTCGTGGACATCAACTTCTACCCGACCGAGCAGGCCGGCCGCTCCAACGCCAAGTGGCGCCCCGTGGGCCTGGGCGTGATGGGCCTCCAGGACGTCTTCTTCAAGAAGGGGCTGCCGTTCGACTCCGCCGAGGCCGCCGCGCTCTCCACCCGTATCGCCGAGCGGATCATGCTCGCCGCGTACGAGGCGTCCTGCGACCTCGCCGAGCGCGAGGGCCCGCTGCCGGCCTGGTCGCGGACGCGCGCCGCGCGCGGCGTGCTGCACCCGGACCACTACGACGTGGCGCTCAACTGGCCCGAGCGGTGGGACGCGTTGCGCGCGAGGGTCGCGAAGACCGGTATGCGCAACTCGCTGCTGCTCGCCATCGCGCCGACGGCGACCATCGCGTCGATCGCCGGGGTGTACGAGTGCATCGAGCCGCAGGTCTCCAACCTCTTCAAGCGCGAGACGCTGTCGGGTGAGTTCCTTCAGGTCAACGCCTATCTGGTGGCGGAGCTGAAGCGCCTCGGCGTGTGGGACGCGCAGTCCCGTGAGGCGCTGCGCGAGTCCAACGGCTCGGTGGCGGGCTTCAGTTGGATCCCGGCCGACGTCCGCGAGCTGTACCGCACGGCGTGGGAGATCCCGCAGCGCGGCCTGATCGACATGGCGGCGGCACGCACGCCGTTCCTCGACCAGAGCCAGTCGCTGAACCTGTTCCTGGAGACGCCGACCATCGGGAAGCTCAGCTCGATGTACGCGTACGCCTGGAAGAAGGGGCTCAAGACCACGTACTACCTGCGGTCGCGCCCCGCGACACGGATCGCCCGCGCGGCGAAGTCGGCGACCCCGTCCGTACCCGCCCCGTCCGTACCGCTTCAGACGGCGCCGGACGCGGACACGATCGCCTGCTCCCTGGAAAACCCCGAGTCCTGCGAGGCCTGCCAGTAATGAGTTCCACCACCCCTGCCGTAGAGAAGAACCTGCTCGACCCGGGCTTCGAACTGACCCTGCGTCCCATGCGCTACCCGGACTTCTACGAGCGCTACCGCGACGCGATCAAGAACACCTGGACGGTGGAGGAGGTCGACCTCCACTCCGACGTCACGGACCTCGCCAAGCTCTCCCCGGGCGAGCAGCACATGATCGGCCGGCTGGTCGCGTTCTTCGCGACGGGCGACTCGATCGTCTCGAACAACCTGGTGCTGACGCTCTACAAGCACATCAACTCCCCCGAGGCGCGGCTCTACCTCTCCCGCCAGCTCTTCGAGGAGGCCGTGCACGTCCAGTTCTACTTGACGCTGCTCGACACCTACCTCCCGGACCCGGCGGACCGCGCGGCGGCGTTCGACGCGGTCGAGGAGATCCCGTCGATCCGCGAGAAGGCGCAGTTCTGCTTCAAGTGGATGGACTCGGTCGAGAAGATCGACCGCCTGGAGTCCAAGTCGGACCGGCGCCGCTTCCTGCTGAACCTGATCTGCTTCGCGGCCTGCATCGAGGGCCTGTTCTTCTACGGAGCGTTCGCGTACGTCTACTGGTTCCGCTCGCGCGGCCTGCTGCACGGGCTCGCCACCGGCACCAACTGGGTGTTCCGCGACGAGACGATGCACATGAACTTCGCCTTCGAGGTCGTGGACACCGTCCGTAAGGAGGAGCCGGAACTCTTCGACGACGAACTCCGGCAGCAGGTCACCGACATGCTGAAGGAGGCGGTCGAGGCGGAGCTCCAGTTCGGCCGCGACCTGTGCGGCGAGGGCCTGCCGGGCATGAACACGGAGTCGATGCGCGAGTACCTCCAGTGCGTCGCCGACCAGCGCCTCCAGCGCCTGGGCTTCGCGCCGGTGTACGGCTCCGAGAACCCGTTCTCGTATCTGGAGCTGCAAGGCGTCCAGGAGCTGACGAACTTCTTCGAGCGCCGCCCGTCGGCGTACCAGGTGGCGGTGGAGGGCACGGTCGGCTTCGACGACGACTTCTAGGAGAACCGCGCCCGAGCGCCCGAGCCCCGTGGAACGCCCCACGGGGCTCGGGCACGATGCCCCCATGTTCTCTCACGAGGGTCTTCAACTCCGCGAATGGACCGAGGCGGACGTCCCGGCCCTGTCCGCCTGACGGACGACCCCACGGTCGTCCGCGAGAGCGACGGCCACAGCGCGCGGCTGCGGACGTGGGAGGTCCGGCGCGGCAGCACCCCAATGGCATTCCACAACAGGACATAACGCCATGTGGGTTGAAGCAAGGCAAATATCGGATCATCCTTGCCCCCATGCGACTCGCCTCCGCCTCCTTGGACATGCCCACCGCGGGTGACTACGCCTACGACTGGGCGTTGATCGACGTCGAGACCTCGGGTCTTGTCGCCCGGCGGGACCGGGTGCTGTCCGTCGCGGTGGTGACGATCGGTCAGGACGGCGAACAGACCGGGGAGTTCTCGACACTGCTCGACCCGGGATGCGACCCGGGCCCGGTGCATGTCCACGGGCTGACCGCCGAGCGGCTGCGGGGCGCGCCGACCTTCGATCAGGTCGCCGGGCAGATCGGGTCCTTACTTCAGAACCGGGTGCTGGTCGCCCACAACGCCCAGTTCGACTACGACTTCCTGGCCCATGAGTTCGCCCGTGCGCGCATGTGGCTGCCGGTGTCCCAACGGCTGTGCACCCTGGCCCTCAACCGCCAGGTGGATCCGCCGACGGACGACATGAAGCTGGGCACTCTGGCCGCTCACTACGGCGTACCGCAGACGCGGGCCCATGACGCGCTGGACGACACCCGCGTGCTGGCCGGGATCCTGCGGGCGTCGCTGTGTGAGGCGGCGCGGCTCGACCTGCCTCTGCCGCTGGTGGCCTGCCCGCCGCGGGCGGAATCGCAGTTCACCCCGAATCCGCCCAAGACACCTTGCGCGTACCGGAACCCGGGACGGCTGACTCCCGGCGAACCGCTCCGGCAAGGGATGAAGATCGCGATAACCGGTGAGACCGCCCACGCGCGGGCGGAGTTGGTCGGGCGGGCCGTGGCCGCCGGGCTGAACATGGTGACGTCCGTCAGCCGGCACACCAGCGCGCTGGTCACCAACCAGTCGTCCGATTCGGCGAAGGCGCGGCGCGCGGCGTCCGAAGGGGTGCCGGTCATCGACGAGCACACCTTTCTGCGGATGCTGGCCGACGTACGGGCCGGGACAGCGCATGAGGCGACAGCCGCTGCCGTGGCCACCGTTCCGCTGAAGGCTCCCGCGACACCACAGACCCGCGTCGCGGAGTCCCACCCCGGATCCGTCCCCGGATCCGTCCCCGGATCCGCTCCCGTTCCCGTAGCGGTTCCCGTACCCGTTCCGCGCCAAGCGGTGAGCCCGGTCGGCGCCTTGGGTGACCCCCTGTCGGGGCACCGGGTGCTGGTCCTCGGCGGCGTCCATGCCGCCGCCGTCGCGGCCCGCACCCGCGTCGTCGAGCTGGGCGGATCCGCGGCGGTCAATCTGTCGGCCAGTGTCACCGACGTCGTCCTCCTCGCCAGTGGCGAGAGAGACCGCCGTATGAGCCGCATCACAGCCCTTGAACTCCCCGTGCACGACGAGCACTGGCTCACCGCGCCGACAGCCGCCGCCCCGGGCAGCGCGACGGCCCGGACGCGGGAGCCACACGTGATGCCGAGGGGTGGCGTCATCGACCTGCCCATGCCGCACGGCACACCGGCGCCCGAGTGGTACGTCACCGCGGGCTGGTCTCCGCGGGCGGGCTGCGAGATCGACGTGGTCGCCTTCATCCTCGACGAGGACGAACAGGTCACCTCCGACGAGGACTTCGTCTTCTACGGCGCCCCGGAAAGCCCCGCCGGCACCGTACGGCTCCTCACCGGCGGCCCCGCGGAACAGACCATCGCCCTCGACCTCGCGTCCATGCCGCCCGCGACCCGCAAGGTCGTCGTCGCCGCGGCCATCGACGGCGCGGCCACCTTCGGGACGGTCGGCGCGATCCAGATCGGTGCCGCCGCGGGCAGTAGCGGATCGCCCATCGCCAGGGCGACCCTGGACGCCGCCACGACCGAACGCACGGTGCTCCTCGCCGAGATCTACCGCCGAGGTCCGCTCTGGCGCCTGCGCGCCGTCGGCCAGGGCTACGACCACGGCCTCGACGCTCTCGCGCGCGGCTACGGGGTCAGCATCGCCGACTGAACGAAGTCGCCGGCGGCGATCGCGCGTTCGGGACGTGGATGCGACGGCGCCCCCGGCGCAACTGCCCCGTGACAGTTGCGCCGGAAGCCACCCGCCTCCCACCTGCCACCCACCCGCCACCCGCCCCCACCGGCCCGCATAGGCTGCCCGCCATGAGCGACACGCGGGTTCGTACACGCACGCGGCTGGTGGCCGCGGCCGTCGCCGGTGGGACCGTCGTGGCAGGGCTCGGGATCAGGGTTGTCGCCGGCGGGGGCGTCGCCAAGTACGGCGGGGTCGCGCTGTACGCCGTCCTCGTGTACGTCCTTGTGGTGATCGCCGCTCCCCGCGTGCGGCCCGTCGTCGCCTGCGCCGTCGCGTTCGGGTTCAGTTGTGCCGTCGAGCTGCTTCAGCTGAGTGGGGTGACCGCCGGGCCGGCCGAGCGGAGTGTGGTCGTGCGGCTTGTGCTCGGGTCGACCTTCAATGCGCCTGACCTGCTGTGGTACGCGGTCGGTGCCGCAACCGCCGCGCTGGCGCACGCGTCGGTGACCGGACGACGGGCGGCTCCGGCGCGCCGTCCAGGTGTTCCGCGCGCCGCAGTTGGCGGTCGATGGCGCGGTCCTTGGCGTAGCCGATGAGTCCGGGAAGGGCGAAAAGGGCGAAAAGGGCCAGTACGACGAGGTAACCACCGATTGCGTTCATGTCTCCACTGTCGTCGTTCCACGACAGAAAGAGCAGTGGCAGGACTGTCATGAACCATCGAATTACTGCCACACTGGCGCCATGCTGAAAAACGTGGCGGTCGTCCTGCTCGACGGAGTCCACCCCTTCGAACTCGGCGTGCTCTGCGAGGTCTTCGGCCTCGACCGCAGCGCGCAGGGCCTCCCGGTCTACGACTTCGCCGTCGTCTCGGCCGAGGGCCCCGTCCTCCGTACGCACGCGGGATTCACCATCTCCGCGCTCCAGGGTCTCGACCGGCTGGAGGAGGCCGATCTGATCTGTGTGCCGGCCGGGGACGAGTACGTCGTACGGGACTACCCGCCCGAGCTGCTGGACGCGCTGCGCCGGGCCGTGGACCGGGGCGCGCGCGTGCTCAGTGTGTGCTCCGGCGTGTTCACCCTCGGCGCCGCCGGGCTGCTCGACGGGCGCCGTTGCGCCATCCACTGGATGCACTCCGCCGAGCTGGCCAGGGCCTACCCGCTGGCCGTCGTGCAGCCCGACGTGCTGTACGTGGACGACGGCCCGATCGTGACGTCCGCCGGTACGTCCGCCGGCATCGACGCCTGCCTCCATGTCGTACGCCAGGAGCACGGCCCCGAGGTCGCCAACGCGCTCGCCCGCCGCATGGTGGTGCCGCCGCACCGCGACGGCGGGCAGGCGCAGTTCATCGAGCGGCCGCTGCCCGTCGCGTGCGACACCGTGGGCGGGGTCCTCGCCTGGATGGAGCGGCATCTGGACAGCGAGATGACCGTCGAACAGCTCGCGGAACGCGCCCATATGTCGCCCCGCACCTTCGCGCGCCGTTTCCAGCAGGAGACGGGCACCACGCCGTACCGCTGGCTGCTGCGCCAACGTGTGCTGCTGGCACAGGAGTTGCTGGAGGGGACGGACGAGACGGTGGACGCGATCGCCGGCCGGTCCGGCTTCGGGAACGCGGCGGGGCTGCGGCACCACTTCCTGCGTACGCTCGGAACGACCCCGAACGGCTACCGGCGTACGTTCAGGGGCCCCACGCGCGTCGCGTGAGGCCCCGTCCGCCGGAACGAACCGTCAGATACCGCAGCTCGGCGCCGACCAGAAGCGGCTCGGCCGGTGGTCGACGTGCGCGTGGTCGTTGTGGTCCGGGTACCCCGGGCCGAGGATGCCGTTGAAGCCGTGGTTCCGCGCGTTCTGGGCCAGGCCGCACAGCGTGTGCGGTCCGGACCCGATGTCGGCGGCGTCACCGTACAGATGGCGGCTGCCGCTGGCCCCGCCGACCGCGGCGTTGCACGCGTTCGAGCGGAATCCGCTGGTGATACGGAGCGGCTGGTCGCCCATCGCGTGCCGCATCGCCTCCAGCTTCCACATGGTGCGCAGGGCGTTGGACTTGGCGGTCGCCGCGCTCACCGCGCCGCCCGACCAGTCGGAGTTGCAGGTGTTCAGCTCGGCGTAGGTGAAGTGGATCGGGGTGCAGTCGTTGTCCTGCAGCTCGTAGATCTTGTTGAAGGTGGCGGGTCCGGCGACACCGTCGGCGGCCAGCCCGTACGCGGACTGGAAGCGCTTGACGGCGGCGGCGGTCGCCGGTCCGTAGGCGCCGTCGATGCCGAGCACGGCGCCGTTGCCGGCGTGACCGGCCACCCGGATCTGGAGCTGGGTCACGGCGGCGCCGCTGGATCCTTGGGAGAGGGTGCCGGACCAGGTGTAGCAACCGTCGGCCTGCGCGGTGCCGGCGGTGACCACCGCACCCGCCCAAGCGAACGACAGGGTCATGACAAGGCTGAGCAGAAGTCTTGAGGTACGTCGCAACATCGGGTCTCCAGAGTCCAGGCAAGGCGAGATGTACGGCAGAGAGTGGCGCACGGGTCGACGCGCGTCAACCCGTCCTCGACCAGGGCCACTTGTCGGACCAATGGCGGCGCGAGCCATACCGCTCATCCCGCGCAGAACGCCGTCGGCCCCGCTCCCGGAGATCCGGAACGGGGCCGCGAAACCATCATGCGGACTCAGGCGTTCGGCACGGTCTCGTAGCGCGGCGTGCCCTCTTCCATCTGCCGCAGCGCGTCCTTGCGGTCGCGCTTCCCGAGCCGGTCGATGTACAGGTGTCCGTACAGATGATCCGTCTCGTGCTGCAGGCAGCGCGCGAAGTAGCCCGTGCCCCGCACCTTGATCGGCTTGCCCTGGACGTCCTGGCCCCGGACCACCGCGTAGTCGGGCCGCGCCAGCTCCGCGTACGCCGTCGGGACGGAGAGGCAGCCCTCGTTGCCGTCCTCCAGATTGCGCTCCTCCGGCGGGAGTTCGTCCAGCACCGGGTTGCACACGACGCCCACGTGCCGTACGCCGTCGTCGTCCGGGCAGTCGTAGACGAAGACCTTCAGGTCCACGCCGATCTGGTTGGCGGCCAGGCCCACGCCCTCCGCCGTCCGCTGGCTCGCGAACATGTCGTCGACGAGCGCGGCGAGTTTGTCGTCGAACTCGGTGACGTCCTGGCACTCCTTGTGCAGGACCGGATTGCCGACGACGGTGATGGGGCGCGACGTGCCGCGCTCGCGGTACGCCAGCTCACGCGCCTCCGCGTCCCGCGTGTCGACGAGGAACCCCTCGTCGTCCACGGTCCCCTCACCCTCCAGGATCGCCCCGCCGCCCTCGGTCTTCTGGTCCGTCTCCTGCTGCGCCATGTCCGCAGTACGCCTTCCTCGGTACCCGCTGCTGCCTGTACACCGCTGCCTGCGCGATGTGCCCGTACAGCCTACGGCCCGCAGTCCCACTGTCCGCCGCGCTGCCCGGGATCCCCTCCGTGGGAGGACGTCAGCAGACCTCTTCGAGGTCCCGCCACTCGCGTGTGTCCGGGCTGTCGGCGACCCAGCCGTCGAGCAGCCCCCGGACCAGTCCGGGCGGCGCGGCTATCCCGCACTCGCGCTCGGGGACCCACAGCTCGCCCTCCGTACGATGCCCGAGCGGCCCCGGATGTCCCGGCTCGCTGTGGTCGTGCGGGTCGAGGTGCTCGCCGTCGCCCTCGGCGCTCGGCATCCGGCTCTCCGAGCAGGCCCGGCAGAGCAGTCGTACGGAGGACGACCAGTCCTCGGCGGCGAAGCCCGCGTCGGCCGCGAGCCGCTCCAGGGCGTCCCGGTCGGACTCCGTCGCCGCTTCCAGCAGCACCACCCAGGTCGGCACGGGCGACGGGGCCCACAGCTCGATCTCGTCGAAGACCGGGAAAGCCCGCGCGGAGCCGTTCGACCCCGCGGCGGTCGTACGCTCGCCGTTCGGCACGCCGTCGTGCAGGACGACCTCGCCCCAGCGGCGGCCCGAGGACGGCAGCGGGATGGACAGGATCTCGATCCTGGCCGGGTCGAGCCTGCGGCCCCAGACGACCTCGGCCTCGCCCTCGGGCGAGAGCCGGACGGCCGCGCTGCCCAGGTCCATACCGACCGGCTCACCGGTCGCCGCGGCCGCGTACTGATTGCCGGGCACCTTGAGGCCGTACGCCTGCCAGGCCCGCCGGGCCAGCGGCCAGTCCTGGAGCGCGGTGGCCGCGATGCCGACGTTCCACCAGTCGGGTGCCCCGGTCTCCTTGTCCAGCAGCGCGACGGCGCGCAGCCCGGCGGCCCGCGCCTGCTCCCAGTCGTGCCGGAACTTGTGCAGCAGGGCCAGGTTGAACCAGGACTCGGAGAGCCAGGGCTCCAGATCCGCCGCACGGGTGAGCAGCGCACCCGCGTCCTCGTACCGTCCGTCGCCGATCAGCGTGAACGCGCGGTCGGTGGCCTGCCGCCACGAGGCGGAGGGCCGATGCCGTACCTTCCCGAAGATCTTCACGATTCCCGCCTGCCGGTCGCTCGGGTCTGTGCCCCCGGACACCCTCTTGGACTCCTCTTCGCATCCAACCATGCCCGGTCGGACGCTCGCTCCTTACCCATGGGTTACCCAGCCCGACCAGGGGTCAGACCACCACGTGACAGGACACGCGCCAGAGATTCCACCACCTCGGGCTGGTAGTCGTGGCCGGTGCCGAGGCGCAGCCGCTCCAGGGCGCTGAGCGGCCCGGTGGCCCCTCCGGGGCCGTCGGCGCCCGCCCCGGTGAGATCGTCGTACGCGTTGACGGCGCGGACGATCCGGGCCGACAGAGGCTGTTCGCGGTACGGATCGGCCTGCCGCTCCACGACGACGGCGACCGCCGACGGGACTCCGGTCTGGCGTACGACGGCCCCGCCGAGCAGTGCGATCCGCCGCTGCTCGGCGACCGGCAGCAGGGCGGTGGCGCCGTCGGGCACGGGATCGACGAGCGACAGCTGACCGATGTCGTGCATCAGCGCCGCGTGTTCCAGGACGGTCAGCTCGGCTCCGGAGAGTCCCAGCTCACGGCCGACCGCGCGGCTCAGCTCCGCGACCCTGTGGGCATGGCCGTGGCGGGTGTACCCGGCGATCTCGGTGGCGCGGGCGAGCGAGGCGATGGTCTGGCCGTAGACGGTGCGCACGGCCGTGTACCGCCGGAAGGACAGCTGCGTCAGCAGCAGCGGCACACAGAACACGGGCAGCGCCCACAGCCCCGCCACGGCGACGCCGAGGGCCATCACTACACCGGTCGCGCAGACGGCCGAGCCGATGCCCAGCAGGGCGCGCAGCTCGTCGCGGAGCAGCGGACCGTACGGGTGGCGGGTACGGGCGCGCAGCATCAGCGCGGCGAGGACGGCGTCGCACAGGGCGGTCAGCATCAGTAGGAGGAGCAGCAGAAGCGCGTGGTACGGGCCTTCGCCGACCCGCTCGCCCCACTCGCCCGACGCGACGAACGGCTGGAAGCAGACGGCGGCGAAGCCGACGGTGAGTACGCGGCGCGCCACGTGGTCGCGCGCGGGGCCGTGGCCGCGGGCGAGCTGCGGTACGGCTCCGACGAGGACGGCCGCGACGACGACGGCGACGGTCTGCGCGACACCGTGCTCGGCCGGCCGGCCCGCGTTCTGCCCGAGCAGGGCGTACGCGAGGGCTCCGGCGGCCGCGAGGGGCGCGGGCTCGCGCTCGCCGGGGAGGGCGCCTCGGCGGACGAGTTCGCCGAGGGTGATGAGAACGCCGAAGGCGAGGGCGGTGCGGGGCTCGGTGACCCCGTGCCAGAGCGTCCACCCGAGACCGGCCCCGGCGAGCACGAGAGCGGCGCCGTGGACGGCGACGACGGTGGGGGCGGGACGGGGCGGGCGGACGGGAGGGGCATTCATGGGCGCCTGCTGCCAGTACGGGGGCGTGGGACACCCCTGGCGGGGCGCACGAGGGCGGTCCGTCGGACGGTGTCTCCTCGGCGACGCCGTCCGGCGACGTTCACAGTCGGCCGCCGGGGGGCGGTGTCCGATGTGGGGTGTCCGAGCCCCGCGGTGGCGGGACGTTTTTTCGCGACGCGACAGGCGCTGCAGGCGCGACAGGCGCGACAGGCGCAGATACGGCAGACGCGCCGGTGACATGCGGCGGCGCCCCGAGCAGCGCCCGGACCGCCACGGCTGGCGTCGCCTCCAGCGGCGGATCCGGCGGAGGCTCCGGCCCGGACCCCGCCTCGTGCGACGCCGCCGCCTCGTGCGACGCCACCGTCTCGTCCGACGTCACCGCCGTCTGCCAGCCGTACCGGTCCAGCGCCCGTACGAGCGCCCGCACCATCCGCGGGTCGAACTGGGTGCCCGCGCACCGCCGCAGCTCCGCCACCGCCGTCGCCACCGGCCGCGCCCGCCGGTAGGACCGGGTGGAGGTCATCGCGTCGAAGGCGTCCGCGACGGCGACGACCCGTGCGAACTCGGGGATCTCGGTCCCCGCCAGGCCGTACGGATAGCCGCTGCCGTCGAGCCGTTCGTGGTGGTGCAGGATCGCCAGCCGGGCCTCTCCGAGGAAACCGATGCCGCGCACGATCTCGTGCCCGTACTCGGGGTGCAGCTCGATGACGCGCCGCTCGTCGGGGGTCAGCGGCCCGTCCTTGCGCAGCACTCGCGTGGGGACGCCGAGCTTGCCGACGTCGTGCAGGATCCCGGCGAACCGGAGGACCTCCAGGCGCTCGGTGTCCATCCCCAGCTCAGCGGCGATCATCGCCGACGCCCGCCCCACGCGTTCGCTGTGGCCGCGCGTGTACCGGTCCTTGAGGTCGACGGCCTGGACGAGCGCCCTGATGGTCGCCTGGTGGGCGGCACGCTCGCGGTGGTACTGCGCGAAGACCCAGCAGGAGATGTACATCGGCAGCAGTACGAAGAGCGCGGAGAGCGGACCGTACGGGCTGCGCCAGAGGACGGCCATCATCAGCCCGGCGAGGGCGTGCGCACCGTACGGCGCGAGCGAGCGCGGCAGCAGGCCGCGCCAGGCCGTGCGGACGGGCTGCCGTTCGGCGGTCACGAAGATGCCGCCGTCGAGCGCGCTCAGGACCAGGCAGAAGGCGAGCGCACCGGCCCCGGCGGGCAACAGGGCGTACGGAAAGTCCGGGACACCGGGGAGGGCGGGGGCACCGGGAGAGGCCCCGCCGGGACGCACGGCGCCGCCCAGCGCCGCCGGACCGTCGAGGAGCCGGTGGACCAGGGCGGCGGCCCAGGTGGCGATGGCGAGCTGGGCCGCGCGCCAGACGCGGCGGACCGCGGCCGGCCGCTGCGCGACCTGGCCGCAGAGCCCGCCGGGGACGGCCACGAGCGCCGCGGCGGCGGGCGGCAGCAGGAACGCGGCGGCGAGCAGGACGGGAAAGAAAGACCCGGCGGTGACGGGCACCGAGCCGCGCACCGACCTCCCGAGGAAGCGGCAGCGGGCGGGTGCCTCGCAGAGCGCGTACAGCGCGCCGAGCAGCAGTACGGCGGGCCACAGGCTGCCCGGACCGGCCAGTGAGCCGGGGCGTAACCGGGGCAGGGCGAACGCGGGAAGCACGCACGCGAGGGCGCCCAGCACAGCGCAGCAGATGTACGCGCGTGCCGCTCCCGGAATGGCGTTCACCCCGCTTTCACCCCGCACACGCTCCCTTGGCACCGGCCCGGAACAGCCCGAAACAGACGGTCAGGCTAGCGAGTTGGGTACGGGGCCACCGGCGGACGGCGGCGATTAGCACCATCGGGTGATGCGCGTGCGAACGCACGCGGGGCGCGCCGCGATGTGCGCGGCGCGCCCCGTAGGCGTGTCGGTACTGCGGTTGCCGACTACTCGTTGGCGGTGGCCGGCTGGTCGGAGTCGACGTCCGTCACGTCCCGCTCGGGCACGGTGTGGCCGGCGCGGATGAGGTCGATCCGTCCCATGACCTTGGCCCGCAGGTCGGTCGGTACGTCGTCATGTCCGCAGCACCGCTTGACCAGCTTCTTCACGGCCTGCTCGAGTCCGTACTTCTCCAGGCACGGCGAGCACTCGTCGAAGTGCTCCTCAAACTTGGTGCAGTCCTTGTCCGGCATTTCCCGGTCGAGGTACTCGTAAAGATGGTCGAGAACTTCGGTGCAATCCGTCTCGTGCGGCTCTCCGCAACTCATGAGCCCGAGCCTTTCCGATCATCCGACGACTCTCCGGCGCCGGCCGGGGCAAGCCCGCGCTCGCGGGCGTAGTCCTCAAGCATGCCGCGCAGTTGCCGCCGTCCACGGTGCAGTCGCGACATCACCGTACCGATGGGTGTCCCCATGATGTCCGCGATCTCCTTGTAGGCAAAGCCCTCTACATCGGCGAGATACACGGCGATGCGGAACTCCTCGGGAATCGCCTGGAGCGCTTCCTTCACGTCGGAGTCGGGAAGGTGGTCGAGCGCCTGTGACTCCGCGGAGCGCAGACCGGTCGACATGTGCGACTCGGCGCGCGCCAGCTGCCAGTCCTCGATCTCCTCGGCGGCGCTGCGCTGGGGTTCACGCTGCTTCTTGCGGTACGAGTTGATGAAGGTGTTGGTGAGGATGCGGTACATCCACGCCTTGAGGTTGGTGCCCTCACGGAATTGGTGGAAGGAGCCGTACGCCTTGGCGTAGGTCTCCTGCACGAGGTCCTCGGCATCGGCCGGATTGCGCGTCATGCGTAGGGCGGCCGAGTACATCTGGTCGAGATAGCCGAGGGCGTCGCGCTCGAAACGGGCGTTGCGCTCGGCGGCTGACTCTTCCTTGTGGCCGTCGTCGGTCCCTGTGTCGGTCCCAGTGACCGGACCCACCTCCTCCAACGCTGCGGCAGGCCCGAAGGCGGACCCACTCGAATCGGAGAATAGTCGACCTTGTGCCGGGGCGGGCTTGGTGGCCGCATCGGCCGACGAGCGAGCGGGCGTGGTCCTGGGTGCGGAGAGCACCGTCCACTCCACTTCGGTGGCGTGCGACCGGGCGGGGCAGATGGTCAAACCCATGCGACGGACTCCCTTTCCAGGATCTGTGTACCGACATCTCGCACAACAGTCGCCGCCTGCGACACATTCCCGGGTGCGCGCGCACGCTCCGTCAGCGGGCCGACTGTGACCGGATCCACTTCCCGACGCCGTCCGTAAGGAGGGTGAGGGCCTCGTCCTGAGTGAGCGTGGCCCGCTTGGGGACGGCGAAGGAGTGGTCCCCGTACGGCACCTCGATCAGCTGGTGGCCGCCGTCCGCGAACACGTCCTCGGGGAACTCGGCGGGCTTCCCGAAGGGGTCGTTCCCGCCCTGGACGACGAGCGTCGGCACTCCGGCCCCGAGCAGTTCGTCGGCGCGGGACTTCTCCGGCCGGCCCGGCGGGTGCAGCGGGAAGCTCAACGCGAGTACGGCGTGGGCGCCCAGCTCGCGCGCCGTACGGCAGGCCACCCGCGCCCCGGCGCTGCGCCCGCCGGCGACGACGGGCAGTCCGGGCCTCACCAGCGCCGGCCAGATCGCCCGCCAGCCGGTGTCGAGGGTCTTCGGCGCGGGGGCCAGTTTCTTCCCGGCCACCCGCCAGGGCTGCTCGACCAGCGCCACGGTCACCCCGAGCGCGGGCAGGGTCGCGGCGAGCGCCTGGAGGTCGCGTGCCTCGATGCCGCCGCCCGCGCCATGACCGACGGCGAGGACGAGGCGGGCCGCGCGCTCCTTCGACGCTGTCCCCTTCTTGGGAGGGTGCCAGGTGATACGGGCGTCGCCCGCGGGGGTGTCGACGATCTCGCTCTGCATGACACCAGGATCACATCGGGGCGGCCGTACGCCGCGGATCCCCCGCGTCCTCCTCAGAAGGTGCGCGCGGAGGCTCAGAAGGTGCGCGCGGAGGGTCCTCCTCAGAAGAGGGTGCTCTCCTCGGGCGCGGCCAGCTCCTCCAGTAGCTCCGGACCGTTGTTCCGTACGTTGCTGACGGCCGTCGCCACGGGATAGGCCCGCATCAGCCCCTCCGGCGGCGGCGCCAGCAGCTCACGCAGCTCGTCCAGGTCCGTGCGCGCCGGATCCAGCCAGGCGTCCCACCGGTCCGGCGTGAGCATCAGCGGCATCCGGGGGTGGATGTCGGCGAGCGACCCGGGTCCCTCGGCCGGGGCGACGCCGAGCGGGCCGGTCTCGGCCTCGGTCGTGATGACCGAGCAGGTCACCCACCAGGCGTTCGGGTGGTCGTCGGGCAGGGTCTTGTCGCGCCAGAACTCGTACAGGCCGGCCATGGCCATGACCGACCCGTCGGCCGGGGTGACGAAGTACGGCTGCTTGCGGGGCCGCTTCTTCTTGCCCTGCTCCTCCAGCTGCCGCTCCTCGGGGGCAGTGACCCACTCGTAGTAGCCGTCGGCCGGTATGAGGCAGCGCCGGGAGGCGAAGGGGCGCCGGAAGGACGGCTTCTCGTGCACGGTCTCGGCGCGCGCGTTGATCATCCGGGCGCCGCCCTCGGGCGTCTTGGACCAGGAGGGCACGAGCCCCCACTTGAGCGTGCGGAGCTGTCGTACGGGGGCGGGGTCGTCGGCGCCCTTCTCCGGGCGCTCCAGGACCACGTACACCTCTTTGGTAGGTGCCACGTTCCAGTCGGGCGCGAGGGTCTCCTCCGGGTCCCACTTCTCGACCTCGAAGAGCCCGACGAGATCTTCCGGCCTCCGGCTCGCCGCGTACCGACCGCACATGTTCAACCACCCATCCGACCTGCCGACGCACTCGTGCCGGATCACGCTACCGACACGTCTACAACCCTCGCAGACTGTCCGCCGTCTCCGCCGGTCACCGGACAGCCCTGTCGGGGCCGGGGGCGCCCCCGGCCCCGACAGGGACACGTGTCAGCTCCGACTCCGCCGGGGTCAGCGGATGTTGACGTCGATGCAGGAGTAGAACGCCATCGGGGTGTCGGCGATGTTCCAGACGGCCAGGACCTTCTGGTTACCGCGGATGCTGCCGAAGTTGACGTTGTGGGACACGGTGGCGCCGGGCGTGGCACCGCCGTCGTTGAATTCGGCGACCTTGGTGTTGCCGACGAAGTACTGCCAGGTGGTGGTGCGGTGCCGCGCCGTCAGCGTCCAGTTGAACGTCTGGTTGACGCCGACGTTGGAGCGCCGCCAGCCCTTGTTGTCGTCGTTGAGGTCGGCGAACCGCGCGAGCCCGCCGTTGCAGCTCTTGAGGCCCTTCGGGCCCTCGACGCTCTGTGGCTCCCACTTGATCTCACCGCAGGAGACGACGCCGGTCTTGCACTGGTCCTGGCGGCTGGCGGGCGAGTTGATCCAGCCGTGCGCGGAGGCGGCCGGGGCGGGGAGTGTGACGGCGATGATCGGTGCGACCGCCGCACTCAGGACGAGGGCGAGACGAGTTTTCTTGTGCATGACAACTCCTTCGTGGTGACATCCGACGGGCCCGTCGCCGAAGACGCGGCCGGCTCCGACCCGTTACGGACTCACTGCGTGTGGGGAACTCGCGAAGGTGCACGAACAGTTGCATCGACAGCAGGAGAAGTCCGGTGACGGTCCGGTGGAGCGCTGTCGCAGGGCTAACCACTCCAATGTTCTACTAGGTCTAGACCATGGCAGCCGCTTTCGGGTGTCGTCAAGACTTGAACTGCCCTTGACCGCAGGTGGCTTGAAACCCTCCAGCCCCTGTGCGGCGGCCACGCCCCGCGCACAAGTGCCACACTTCGACGACGCACACCCGACGCACACGTCCGACGCAGACCCCGACGTGCGCCCTCCTCAGGAGCCGCCCGAGCGATGACCAGCACCGAGTCCAGCGGCATCGCGGCCGCCTCCATAGGCGATCTGTGGGATCGCGTCTTCGGCACCCAGCCCGTCCCCGAGGACTGGCTGGTGATCGCCACCGCCGTCGTCGCGCTCGCCGCCGTCGTGCCGCGTCCGCTCTGGCGTCTGTCGCGCAACGCCGTCACCATCGCCCACGAGGGCGGACACGGCCTGGTCGCCCTGCTCACCGGCCGCAAGCTCGACGGCATCCGGCTGCACTCCGACACCTCGGGCCTCACCGTCAGCCGCGGCAAGCCCACCGGCATCGGCATGATCCTCACCGCGGCGGCCGGTTACACGGCCCCGTCCCTGCTGGGCCTCGGCGGCGCCTGGCTGCTCGCCGCGCACCACATCACGCTGCTGCTGTGGCTGGCGACGGCCCTGCTGCTGGTGATGCTGGTCATGATCCGCAACGCGTACGGGGCACTGACCGTCATCGTGACGGGTGCGGCCTTTCTGCTGATCTCCTGGCTGACCGGTCCGACCGTGCAGGCCGCGTTCGCGTACGCCGCCGTGTGGTTCCTGCTGCTCGGCGGCGTACGTCCGGCCTTCGAGCTGCAGTCCAAGCGGCGGCACGGCGGCGCCCCCGACTCCGACGCCGACCAGCTCGCACGCCTGACGCATGTGCCGCCGACGATGTGGCTGTTCCTCTTCCACGCCGTCTCGCTGTGCTCGCTGATCGGCGGGGGCACCTGGCTGCTGGGGTTGGAGTAGGCCCGGAAAGCCCCCGCGAGCCGGTCGCGTACCCCCATACCACCTTCGTATTACGCCCCGATTTCAACGTATTTGATCGGGATCGCGGTCGTTGTGCAGCCATTAAAGTAAAGGCCATGACCGAAAGCGCCGTGCACCCTGCCCTCTGGCCCGCCCCTTACGCGAGCGGGGCCGTCGAAGCGACGGTCACCGTGCCCGGTTCGAAATCGGTCACGAACCGCGGCCTCGTCCTCGCCGCGCTCGCCGCCGAACCGGGCTGGCTGCGCCGGCCCCTGCGCTCACGCGACACCCTCCTGATGGCGGACGCCCTGCGCGCGATGGGCGTCGGCATCGAGGAGACGGTCTCCTCCAGTTCGGTGGCGGCGGGCTCCATGACACCCGCCCGCGGCGCGGGCAGCCCGTCGTTCACCGGCGAGGCGTGGCGCATCTTCCCCAACGGCCTGCACGGCCCGGCCACGGTCGACGTCGGCAACGCCGGTACGGTCATGCGCTTCCTGCCGCCCGTCGCGACCCTCGCCGACGGCCCCATCCACTTCGACGGCGACCCCCGCTCCTACGTACGCCCGCTCCACGGCGTCATCGACGCCCTGCGCGCCCTCGGCGCCCGGATCGACGACGAGGCCCGCGGCTCGCTCCCGCTGACCGTGCACGGCGGCGGCGCGCTGGACGGCGGCACCGTCGAGATCGACGCCTCCTCCTCGTCCCAGTTCGTCTCCGCGCTGCTGCTCTCCGGCCCGCGCTTCAACCAGGGCGTCGAGGTACGGCACGTGGGCGCCACCCTCCCGTCCCTGCCGCACATCCGGATGACCGTCGACATGCTGCGCGGCGTCGGCGCCCAGGTCGACGAGCCGGAGACGGGCGGCGAGCCGAACGTGTGGCGGGTCTCCCCCAGCGCCGTGCTCGGCCGCGACCTGACCGTCGAGCCGGACCTGTCCAACGCCCAGCCGTTCCTCGCCGCCGCCCTCGTGACCGGCGGCCGGGTGACCGTACGGGACTGGCCGACCCGCACCACGCAGCCCGGTGACGCGCTGCGCCGGATCTTCACCGAAATGGGCGGTTCCTGCGAACTGACCGCGCAGGGGCTCAACTTCAGGGGCGGCGGCCGGATCCACGGCATCGACGTCGACCTGAGCGAGGTCGGCGAACTGACCCCCGGCATCGCGGCCGTCGCGGCCCTCGCCGAAGGCCCCTCCACACTGCGCGGCGTCGCCCATCTGCGGCTCCACGAGACGGACCGGCTGGCCGCCCTCACCAAGGAGATCAACGAACTCGGCGGCGACGTCACCGAGACCTCCGACGGCCTCCACATCCGCCCGCGCCCCCTGCACGGCGGCGTCTTCCACACGTACGACGACCACCGCATGGCCACGGCGGGCTCGATCATCGGCCTCGTCGTGGACGGCGTGGAGATCGAGAACGTCGGGACGACGTCCAAGACCCTGCCCGACTTCCCCGAGATGTGGACCGAGATGCTCGCGGGAGCGGGAGCCTGACGCGATGCGCCGCTACGGCAAGAACCCGGACGAGGACGACATCCGCTCCCGCCCCAACCCCAAGGGCAACCGACCGCGTACCAACATCCGCCCCAAACACGAGGACGCGGCCGAGGGCATGGTCCTCACCGTCGACCGCGGCCGGCTCACCTGCCTGGTCGGCGACACCGTCGTCCTGGCGATGAAGGCGCGCGAACTGGGCCGCAAAGCCGCCGTGGTCGGTGACCAGGTGATGCTCGTCGGAGACCTCAGCGGCAAGAAGGACACGCTGGCGCGCATCGTACGGATCGAGAAGCGACGCTCCGTACTGAGGCGCACGGCCGACGACGACGACCCGTTCGAGCGCGTCGTCGTCGCCAACGCCGACCAACTCGCCGTGGTCACCGCGCTCGCCGACCCCGAACCGCGGCCCCGGCTGATCGACCGGTGCCTGGTCGCGGCGTTCGACGCGGGCCTCGAACCGCTGCTGATCCTCACCAAGTCCGACCTGGCGTCGGCGGACGAACTGCTGGAGACCTACCGGCCGTTGGGGATCCGTTACGTCGTCACACGACGGGACGAACTGGCCACAGGTGAGGCGGCCGACCGGGTACGCGAATACCTCGAAGGCCGGACGACCGCGTTCGTCGGGCACTCCGGCGTCGGCAAGACGACGCTGGTCAACGCCCTCGTGCCGGACGACCGTCGCCGTACGACCGGCCTGGTCAACGCGGTCACCGGGCGCGGCCGGCACACCACCACCTCCGCGCTCGCGCTGCCGTTGGAGAAGGCGGACGGCTGGGTGATCGACACTCCGGGCATCCGCTCCTTCGGCCTGCACCACGTCGACCCGTCGCGCGTCATCCTGGCCTTCCCCGACCTCGTACCGGGCACGGAGAACTGCCCGCGCGGGTGCAGTCACGACGAACCGGACTGCGCGCTGGACGCGTGGGTGGCCGAGGGGCACGCCGATCCGTCGAGGCTCGACTCGCTGCGCCGGCTGCTCTCGACGCGGGAGCGGCGCGAGGGCGACTGATCCCGCGATGTTTGCCGCCTGCAAGCCTTGGTAAGTGCATAAACTCACCAAGTCTTGGCAAGGTCTGTCAAGGCGTACCAAGGCACATCGAAAACGTGCAGTCACCGATGCGGGAGGCACAGACGATGGCGTGGCTGCTGGTGGTTGTGGCAGGGCTGCTGGAGACGGGCTTCGCCGTCTGTCTCAAGCTCTCCCACGGGTTCACCCGGCTCTGGCCGACGATCGCGTTCGCGGCCTTCGCGCTCGCCAGCTTCGGCCTGTTGACCCTCTCGCTCAAGAAGCTCGACGTCGGTCCGGCGTACGCGGTGTGGACGGGCATCGGCGCGGCAGGCACCGCGATCTACGGGATGGTCTTCCTCGACGACCTGGTCTCCACGCTGAAGATTGTCTCGATCTCGCTGGTCATCATCGGCGTCATCGGCCTCCAGCTCTCGGGCTCGTCCCAGCACTGACCGCCGCGATCGGCCCGGCGACGGCCGCGCGCACCAGGCGCCCGACGGGCTCACCGTCGGGCGCGACGACATGGGCGAGGGCGAGGCGCACGGCCAGCTCGCAGCGGAAGGCCAGCTCGGCGGACTCGTCCTTCGTACGGAGGACGGGCTCGGGGGCCCTGGACGGGGCGGTGGAGCGGCCGTTGTCGGTCCGGGCCTGTTCGGTACGGGGCTGATCGGCACGCGGCTGATCGGGCCGGGCGCGCTCCGGTCTGCGGTGCTGCGGCGTACGCCCCCGCTCGACCCGCGCCTGGTCCGCCCGCGCCTGCTCCACTCGGGCCCGCTGCACCCGTCCCGCCTGCACGCGCAACGGTTCGGTACGGGGCGGGGCGCCGGTGTCCGCGGCACCCCGGCGGTCCGGCCGCCCCGGGTCCAGCGCGGCCACGGCCCGGTTCCGTACCGCCGCCACCAGATCCGCCGGCGCGGGCGGCCCGGCGTCCGCGCGGCGCTGGGCGGGCGCGCCCCCCGGAGGGGCCGCGGGGCGTACGGGACGGGGCGCCGGGTGGCGTTCGGTCCAGCCGTCGGTGAGCAGGGCCCGCAGCAGGGGCCTGGAGCGCGCCTCGGAGACCGTCCACTCGGCCACCGACACCAGCCGGTCCACCGGGTCCGCGGGCTCGGCCAGCAGCCGCTCGACGCCGTACAGATACAGGTCGGCCTCGCGCCGTACGAGCGCGCGGGCGAGACCGTCCTTGCTGCCGAACTCGTTGTAGAGGGTCTGCCGCGAGACCCCGGCGGCCGACGCGACGTCGACCATCCTGACGGCGGACCACGACTGGTCCGTGAGTGCCGAAAGAGCGGCGTTGAGTAGGGCTTCACGCGCTGTAGGCATCGTTGCCTCCCGGGCCGTTCGGCTCCGCACTCAGAGTTGACGCAGCCTCGCGCGCTGTCAAGAGGACCCGGGCCGGTGCGGCTCCCCCGTCGGCCCGTAGCCCGATCTTGGACGCTGTCGATACTGTGACGACCATGCCCGATTACCACGATGATCTGCGACTCGCCCATGTCCTCGCGGACGCCGCCGACGCCGCGACGATGGACCGGTTCAAGGCTCTCGACCTGAAGGTCGAGACCAAACCGGACATGACCCCGGTGAGTGAGGCCGACAAGTCGGCCGAGGAGCTGATCCGCGGCAATCTCCAGCGGGCGCGGCCTCGGGACGCCGTACTGGGCGAGGAGTACGGCATCGAGGGCACCGGCCCGCGCCGGTGGGTGATCGACCCGATCGACGGCACCAAGAACTACGTACGCGGCGTCCCCGTCTGGGCGACGCTGATCTCCCTGATGGTGGCGGGCGAGGGCGGCTACGAGCCGGTGGTCGGCGTGGTGTCGGCGCCCGCGCTGGCGCGCCGCTGGTGGGCGGCCAAGGGCGGCGGCGCGTACTCCGGCCGCAGCCTCTCGTCGGCGACGCGGCTGCGGGTCTCGAAGGTCTCGCGCATCGGGGACGCCTCGTTCGCGCACGCCTCACTGAAGGGCTGGGAGGAGCAGGGCCGCCTCGACGGATTCCTGGACCTCACCCGGGCCTGCTGGCGTACGCGCGGGTACGGCGACTTCTGGCCGTACATGATGGTCGCCGAGGGATCGGTGGACATGTGCGCGGAGCCGGAGCTGTCCCTGTGGGACATGGCCGCGCCGTCGATCATCGTCCACGAGGCGGGCGGCCGGTTCACGGGCCTGGACGGGCGCCCGGGGCCGCACAGCGGCAACGCCGCGGCGTCGAACGGGGTGCTGCACGAGGAGCTGCTCGGCTATCTGAACCAGCGCTACTGACGGCCGCCTTTCCTTGAGGGCTCGGTTCGCCTCCGGGGCGCGGTGCGTCGGTTTCGACGGTCGACCGTGCTCAGCCCCTCGTTCCTCGGGGCCTGTGCGCGCTCTCCCTTTCGACGCCGACGCGCCCCTTCGGCTCACTCGCCGGGGTGCTGACTCCCGGCCGTCCCGAACGGCTCCCGGCGTCACGGTGTTACGGCGTCCCGACGGACAGCTGTACAGAAGTGCCGTCCGCGACCGGACACCCGGCGAACTTTTTCTCCGGGCGTTCGGCCATTCGGGGGATCGGAAGTCCCTTGAGGCGTCCGGGGCGTGCGGTTCTGATCTTCGCGCGCCGGGCGCCTCGCTCCGTCCGCCCCCTTGTTGACTCACCGTGTCGGTGTCACTCTGAGAGTCCCCCCACTTGTGAACTTGTGAATCCGTTCTCCAGCCAAGGGCCGAGGGACCGGTTCACCGAGGAGGTGGCTCCATCCATGCTCGTCCGTGACGCCATGAGCACGGTGGTCCTCACCATCGGGCCCACCCACACACTCCGCCAGTCCGCACAGCTGATGGCGGCTCGCCGTGTCGGCGCCGCCGTCGTCCTGGACACCGATCACTGCGGGGTCGGGATCATCACCGAGCGTGACATCCTGATCTCGATCGGCGCCGGACATGATCCCGACGTGGAACTGGCCGGCACGCACACCACCACCGAGGTCGTGTTCGCCTCCCCGGTCTGGACCCTGGAGGAGGCGGCCGAGGCGATGACGCACGGCGGCTTCCGTCATCTGATCGTCTGCGACGACCGGGAGCCGGTCGGCATCGTGTCCGTACGCGACATCATCCGCTGCTGGGCCCCGGTCGGACGCCGCCCGCCGGCGCTGACCGGCTGAGGGACGAGAGACCCGCGGGGACGGCGGTGGAGGCCGGATC
>NZ_JBHUZM010000095.1:0-29930 GCF_042667665.1 Streptomyces sp. NPDC057307
GTCACCGGTCGGTGACGGGGCCCACTTCGTATGTCGTGTCCGAGCGGTTCGCTCAGCTCTGTGCCTGCGCGGGGGTGCCGAGCATCGCCGACGCCGTCTCCAGCGGGCTGGGCTCCACCACGGGGGCGGGAACGGGGACGCTGCGGCAGGTGAAGCCGAGACGGGTCAGCGCGCGGGTCACCTCGGAGGAGGAGAAGTCACGGCGGTCCTGGCGCGTGATCACTTCGCCCACCTGCTTCACCGGGTACGTACGGCGGCTGATGACAACGGACTCACCCGTGATCGGTTCGGGCTTGATGCCCTTCATCGCCAGCTGCACCTCGCTCTTGACCAGTTCGAAGGGGAAGCGGGCGATGACGCAGCGCATAGTGCCTCGGCAGGGAGAAGGGGGGTGATGCGGAGTCTCCAGCATCCCACACGAAACGCCCGCCCGGAAGCGAAACCTCCCCCGCTTGGCTGGGCAAATGTTCGTGGAGCATAAGTGCCGTCCGGAATCCGATTCCCGGAAATAGACGCGGAAAATGGCCGCTCACCGGTGAACCCGCCGGGGCGACCGGGACGGCGATCCGGATCCGGGAGGTGATCGGAGCGGAAAACGGGGCAGGTCACAGGGTGAGGCGCGAAGCCCACCCCGTACCGTGGGGCCGTCAACGCCAGGAGTTCGCATGACCGCGTACGTCATCACCGTCCCGGGCACTTTCCTGCGCACGCTCGACGCCGACTCCCGCACGGCGCTGCTGCGGGCTCTGCGGCCCGCGGACCCGCAGCACACGGCTCTGGGTGAGGCCGAGGACCTGGACATGCTGACGGTCAACGAGGGTGGCACCTTCAGCGTGCGGCTGGAGATCGAGGCCGACAACAAGCGCGCCGCCGAGGCGGAGGCGAAGCGGGTGGCGGGCGCCGCGCTCAGCGACGCGGGTTTCTCGGCGGACGACGCGCCGCTGGGGCCGGCGTTCGTGACGGGTATCGACAGCGAGTACTGACCGCCGGCCGAGCGGCACGACGCCTCTAGGCCGAGGCGCCGGATCTCGTGTCCCGTCGTGCCTCGCGCAGGCACTCCTCGACGAGGTCGTCGTCCAGTGCGGCGCGTACCAGGGCGGCGGCCAGGGCCGCGGGGCCCGTGTCCCCGGCCAGCCGGGTGAGCGTTGGCGCGTCCGTGCCGAGTCCGAGACGTTCCGCGCCACGCAGCGCCCTGGTGTCGAAGTAGGGCACCACCTCGGGCCAGACGGTCTGCACCTCGCGCAGGAAGATGTCCGCGCCGGTGGGGCCGATCCCCGGCAGGTCCTGGAGCAGATGGCGCAGGACCGGTATGTCGCCGTCGGCCTCCGCGCGCATGCGGCGCGGGTCGGCGTGCCACCGTCGGATCAACAGCTGGGCGCCGTCGGCGAGTTGGGTGGCGGTGCTCTCGTCGTAGCGGCGGTAGCCGCCCCGGCCGAGGACGTCGACGCGCTCCTGCCAGGTGGCCCCAGCCATCCGGCGCGGGTTGCGCAGGCCCGCCTCGTTGAGGGCGCGCGCCGTGGCGACGGCGGTGCCGGCCCGGATGGGGGCGCTCAACAGGACGGTGAGGACGATGAGTTGGTAGAGGGGCTGCGGGGTGTCACGCAGCTTGATGCCCGCGTCCTCGGCGTAGGTGCTGCCGTGGGAGCGGAGCAGTGCGTCTACGACGGCGCGCTGTTTCATCGGAACCTCAGGGGGGTCGTCCGCGCGCCGCGCGGCGGGCCGGTGTTGGTGCGGCCGACGGGACGCGGGGTGCCGTAGGCGCGGCGCCGGGCGGAGCGGCGTACGGCCTCCGCGCGGGCCTTGGCGATACGGATCTCCTCGGCGCGGCTCTCGTCGGTCCGGATGTCCGCGACAGGAGTCTCCTTCTCCGCCTGCTCCGACGGGGAGTTCTCGGGCGGGGCGTTCTCCGGCGGGGTGTCCGCGTCGCCGCCTTCGGCCGGCAGGGGCGCCCGCAGGTGGGGCAGCAGGAATTCCTCCATGCGTCCGAGCGCCACCGTGACCAGCAGCATCAGAGCCGGGAATATCAGGGATATCAGTACGGTCGGCAACAGCCCCATAAACCAGTCCCTTTCTCTTCCCAGCCTGAGCGGCGCCGGATTGAGCGGTCTGTTGGAGTTCACACTCGCGTGCCTGATTCGCACTCTCCACGAAGCCTATGGCGTCCGCACGGACCTCGCCCGTCGGCTCCCGTACGGCGGAATCCAATTTGACAGACGGCATGGTTGCGCTGCCCCCACACGTACGCGGCGGCCGGCGGATGATCCGCCGGCCGCCGTGTGCGTGGCCGGGTGTCAGGCGCGCCGACCGCTCGATGTGCGCCCCGAGACGAGGCGGAACAGCACGAGGAGGATCAGCGAGCCGACCACGGCGGCGATCCAGGTCGAGAGATCGAAGAATCCGTCGATGGAATCGACGCCGAACATCACCTTGCCGAGCCAGCCGCCGAGAAGTCCACCGGCGATTCCGATGAGCATGGTGATGATGAGGCCACCGGGGTCCTTGCCCGGCAGCAGTACCTTCGCCACGATTCCCGCGAGAAGGCCGATAAAGATCCACGCGATGATGCCCACGAGGCACCTCCCTGTCTTCGGATCGACGACTTCGGTCACGACATCGGGTCACGACTGCGTCTGTTCGAATCACCGGGTTCTCCGTGCGGGGGCTTTCAAACGCCGGAGTTTTCCCAAGAGGCCGTCAAGAAAGGGGAATCAGCCGTCGGCGAGCGGCTGTTCGGTCCAGATGACCTTGCCCTGGGCGCTGTAGCGGGTTCCCCAGCGCTCGGCGAACTGGGCGACGAGGAAGAGCCCGCGGCCCCCCTCGTCGGTGCCGGCCGCCTGTCGCAGATGCGGTGAGGTGCTGCTGTGGTCGGAGACCTCGCAGATCAGGCTGCGGTCGCGGATCAGCCGTACGCGGATGGGTCCGGAGGCGTACCGGATCGCGTTGGTGACCAGTTCGCTGAGGATCAGTTCGGTGGTGAACGCCTCCTCGACCAGGCCCCAGTCCGTCAGCTTGCGTGTGACGTCGGCCCGCAGTCTGCCCACGGCGGCGGGGTCGGCGGGGATCTCCCAGTCCGCGACGTGCGCGCCGTCCAGCACCCGTGTGCGGGCGACCAGCAGGGCGATGTCGTCGCGCGGGTGCTCGGGCAGCAGTGCCTGGAGGACCGCGTCGCACGCCTGCTCCGGGGTCCGGTCGGCCTGGGCGGCGAGCGTACGGCGCAGCAGCGACAGGCCCTCGTCGATGTCGCGGTGCCGGTCCTCGACGAGTCCGTCGGTGTACATCACCAGTCGGCTGTTCTCCGGCAGGTGGACCTCAAGGGTTTCGAAGGGCAGTCCGCCGAGGCCGAGCGGCGGGCCGCCGGGGACGTCCGCGAAGGCCGCCGTGCCGTCCTCGTGGATGAGGACGGGCTGGAGGTGGCCGGCGCGGGCCATGGTGCAGTTCCCGGACACCGGGTCGTAGATCGCGTACAGGCAGGTGGCGCCGGTGACTCCGGCGTCGGCCCCGTCGACGGCCTCGTCCTGGTCGATGCGGGCGACCAGTTCGTCCAGGTGCCACAGGAGTTCGTCGGGCGGCAGGTCCAGGGTGGAGAAGTTGTGGACGGCGGTGCGCAGCCGGCCCATGGTGGCGGCGGCGTGGAGGCCGTGGCCGACGACGTCTCCGACGACGAGCGCCACGCGGGCGCCGGGCAGCGGGATGATGTCGAACCAGTCGCCGCCGACGCCGCCCAGTCCGCCGAGACCGGCCTGGGCGGGCAGATAGCGGTACGCGACGTCGATGGCGTTCTGGTCGGGGAGGCCGCGCGGCAGCAGGCTGCGCTGGAGGGTGACGGCCATGGTGTGCTCGCGGGTGTAGCGGCGTGCGTTGTCGACGCTGACCGCCGCCCTGGCGACCATCTCCTCGGCGACGGTCAGATCCTCGCCCTCGAACGCCTCGGGCTGCACGGACCGCCAGAAGGTGGCCACGCCGAGGATGACGCCCCGTGCCCGCATCGGGACAGTGATCATCGAGTGGAAGCCCTCTTCGTCGACCAGCTTCCTGGCGCGGTGGGGGTGCTGCTTGTGCCAGCCGGCGAACGCGGCGAGATCGGGGACCAGGATCGACTCGCCGTTCGCGACGGCGTCGCTCACGGGGGTCGACGGGGGCAGCTGGATCAGTTCGCCGACCGGGTAGAGCGAGGTGTCCTCGTCCCGGCCGCTGGAGGCGGTACGGCGCATGTCCAGCACGACGGCGGTGGGCTCCTCGCCCCGCAGGACGGCCTCGATGACGTCGACGGTGGCGAAGTCGGCGAAGTGGGCGGCGCCGAACTCGGCCAGTTCCTCGCAGGTGCGGACCACGTCGAGGGTCGTGCCGATCTCCGTACCGGCGTCGTACAGCAGCCGCAGACGCCCTCGGGCCACGTCGGCCTTTCCGGTGAGCGCCTGGAGTTCGGTGGTGTCACGCAGGGTGGTCACGCTGCCGGGCGGGCCGCCGTCCTGGTCCGTGGGCCGCTGGCTGATGGCCAGCAGCCGCTCGCCGACGGGGTGCACCTCGTCGGTCGCGGTCCGGCCGGAGCCCAGGAGTGTCCCGGTGCTCGGGTCCAGGCCCAGTTCGGTGACGGAGCGGCCTTCCACGTCCGCCGGGAGGTCGAGGAGTCTGCGGGCCTCGTCGTTGGCGAGGAGCAGCCTGCCGTCGCCGCCGGCGATGAGGACCCCCTCGCGTACGGCGTGCAGAACCGCGTCGTGGTGCTCGTACATCCGGGTCATCTCGGCGGGTCCGAGCCCGTGCGTCTGGCGGCGCAGGCGTCTGCTCACCAGGGCCGTACCGCCCATGGTGAGGACGAGCACGCCGGCCGCGGCGCCGAACAGGAGCGGGAACTCGTCCTCGACGACCGCGCTCACGCGTTTGATGGTGATGCCCGCGGAGACCATCCCGACCACCTTGCCGCGCGCGTCGAAGACGGGGACGACCGCCTGCACGAGCGGGCCGATGGTGCCGTTGATCCGCTCGGTGATCACATGCCCTTCGAGGGCGGGCTTCAGATTGCCGACGAATTTCTTGCCGACCCGGTTGGGAATCGGGTGGGTGTAGCGGATTCCGTCGGTGTTGAGGACGACGATGAAGTCCACGCCCGAGCGCGCTCTGGCCAGCTCGGCGGGTCTGCGCAGGACCTCGGCGGGATCGGGGTTCTTGAGCGCCGCCTGGATGCCCGGTGAGTTCGCGAAGGTCTCGGCCACGGCGACGGAGCGGTTGCGCGCCTCGCGGTCGCTGTCCGTACGGCCCTGGAGTACGAGCGCGGCGGAGGCGGCGGCGACGAGCAGTACGACGATCGCCACCTGAAGGAGAAAGACCTGGCCTGCGACAGTTCTCAGCTTCAGAACGGAGCGCCGGCGGCCGTCGCGTCCGGCCATGACCCCTTTCTACACCCCTCTCAGGGGGTGGGCGAGCCGCGGGTGCCGGTACGGGGTCTTGACCCGGCAGTTCACCGCATGAACCATTCTGCGGGTCCGGGAGTGATGGGGAGTGAAGCGGAGTGACACGAGTGTTCGCCGGCCGGTGCGGCCGGTCGACTGATCCTGGGGGTTCATCGGTGTCCCGTCGGCCCGTCCTCGCCGTCGCGCTCGCCGCCGGCGCGTTGCTGCTGACCTGTCTGCCCAGCGCCGCCGCACAGCGGCCGGACGGTGACGCGCGGCTCACCATCGGCACGCTGTCGACCCGGCCCGACGTGGTCACCGGCGGTGACGTGCTGGTGCGCGTCGGGGTCCCGCGCGGCCTCGACCCCGACGACGTACGCGTCACCCGCGACGGCACGGACGTGACGTCGGCCTTCACCGCCACCGCGTCCGGCACCCTGACGGGTCTGGTGACGGACCTGCGCGAGGGCCGCAACCGGCTCGTCGCGACCGTTCCGGCCCGGCCCGGCGCGCGGGCCGCGCTCCAGGTGCGCGACCATCCGTCGACCGGCCCGGTCATCAGCGGTCCGCACGAGCGGCCCTTCGTGTGCGGTACGGAGTCGTTCAAGCTGGTCGACGGCTCCACGCCGGGCCCGCCGCTGGACGAGGACTGTTCGATCGCGACACGGGTCGACCACGCGTACCGCTCCACCGACGGGACCGTGAAGCCGCTGGCCGATCCGGCGAGCCGCCCGGCGGACCTCGCGACGACCACCACGACGACCGGCGCCCGGGTGCCGTTCCTCATCCGGATCGAGACGGGCACGCTCAACCGGGGCGTCTACCAGATCTCCATGCTGGCCGATCCCGCCGCGCCCGAGCCGACCCGGACGCGGCCCGCGCCGGGGTGGAACGGGCGGCTGATGTACACGTTCGGCGGCGGCTGCCGGGGCGGCTGGTACACGCAGGGCGCGGACACCGGCGGCGTACTGGACACCGAGATGCTGGGGCGCGGGTACGCCGTGGCCTCCTCGTCCCTCAACGTGTTCGGCAACAACTGCAACGACCTGCTGGCGTCCGAGACCACGATGATGGTCAAGGAGCACTTCGTGGAGCGGTACGGCGTCCCGCGCTTCACCATCGGCTGGGGATGCTCCGGAGGCTCGTACCAGAGCTATCAGACCGCCGACAACTACCCCGGTCTGCTCGACGGCATCATCGTCGGATGCAGCTTCCCCGACGTGACGTCGGCGACCAACACCACGCTGCTGGACTCCCGACTGCTCGACCACTACTTCACCGCGACGGCGCCGGACGAGTTCAGCGCCGAGCAGCAGACGGCGGTCGCCGGTTTCCGTGAACGGGCGAGCATCCCGAATCTGAGCGACGGCGCGAAGCGCCTCGACCCGGACGCGGAGTTCCCCGCCGCCCTGCCCGCGGACCAGCGGTACGACGCGCGCACCAACCCCGACGGGGCGCGGGGCACGGTCTTCGACCACACCGTGAACGTGTACGGCACCGACCGGCGTACCGGCGCCGCGCTGCGCCCGCTGGACAACGTCGGTGTGCAGTACGGCCTCGACGCGCTGAACGCGGGCGCGATCGACAAGAAGCGGTTCATCGACCTCAACGCCCGGGTCGGGGGGATCGACCGCGACGCCGAGTTCACCGCGGGACGGACGGCCGCCGACGTCAAGGCGACCGAGGCGGCGTACGGCACGGGCCGCGTCCTGTGGGGCGGCGCCGGTCTGGCGAGCACACCCGTGATCGACCACCGCTCCTACACCGACGATCTGCCCGGCGGCGACATCCACATGGCGGTGCACGGGTTCTCCACCCGCGCCCGGCTGATCGCGGCGAACGGCCACGCGGACAACCAGGTGATGCTCGCGGAGGACAACCGCCACGGGTTCAGTCTCAGGAGTCCCGCGCTGCGGTACTCCCTGACGGAGATGGACGCGTGGCTGACGTCGTTGACGTCGGACGCCGCGCGGCCGGAGTGGACCGGGCGGGACGTCGTGGCGCACAAGCCGGCGGGGCTGACCGACGCGTGCTGGACCAAGGACGCGGAGCCCGAGAAGATCGAGCAGCGGCTCGGTTACGACAACCCCGGCGAGTGCGGCGCGCTGTATCCGGCCTTTCCGACGCCGAGGCTGGTGGCCGGCGCCCCGCTCGCGGACGACGTGATCGCGTGCGCGCGCAAGGCGGTCGATCCGGCCGACTACGCGGTGACCTTCACGGGCGACGAACTGCGGCGGTTGCGTGCGGCGTTCCCGGGCGGGGTCTGCGACTGGAGCAGTCGCGGTCAGGGGCAGCGGCCACCTACGGACACCTGGCAGTCGGCCGGGAACGGAGGTGGGTCGCGATGATCGAGGTCGCCGTACGGGCACGGGCGAAGCTGGGTGAGGGCCCCACCTGGGATCCCGCGACCGGCCGACTGGTGTGGGTGGACATCCTCTCGTCGCGGATCCACACCTTCGACCCGGCCGACGGCCGCCGTACGGTCATGGCGACCGAGCAGCACGTCGGCGCCGCGCTCCCCCGGGCCGGGGGCGGGCTGGTGGTCAACCTCCGTGACGGCATCGGTCTGTACGGGCCCGGCGGCGACTTCGGGTGGCTGGTGCACGATCCGGTGCCCGGCCGCCGGGGCAACGACGCGGCCGTCGCGCCCGACGGCGCGCTGTGGGCGGGCAGCATGCGCTACGACGAGGCGCCGGGCGGCGGGACGCTGATCCGGGTGGTGCCCGGCCTGTCCGGCGGGGCCGTCACCGACACGCGGCCCGTGACCGTCGGCAACGGCACCGGCTGGAGTCCGGACGGGCGGACGATGTACTACGTCGACACGCCCACCGGCCGTATCGACCGGTTCCGCGCCGACGCGCGCTCCCCCGGCGAAGCGCTCGTCGACCAGGGCCCGTTGGCGACGATCGAGCCCGGCGCCGGGCACCCCGACGGGCTGACCGTCGACGCGGACGGCTGTGTCTGGGTCGCGCTCTGGGACGGCGCGGCGATCCGCCGCTACACGCCGGACGGCGAGTTGGACCGTACGGTCCAACTGCCCGTACTGCGCCCCACCTCATGCGCGTTCGGCGGCCCGGAGCTGCGCGACCTGTACATCACCACCGCCCGCGTCGGCGTCGTCGCCCCGCATCCCCTCACCGGCTCGCTCCTCGTCCTGCCGGACGCGGGGCAGGGCGTTCCCTCCACCCCGTTCGCCGGCTGAGGTGGTTGCCCCCGTGTCCCAGCAGGCCGCGCGGCTGGTCGTGTTCACCCGGACCGCCGACTACCGGCACGAGTCGATCCCCGCCGGGACCGAGGCTCTGCGGCGCGTCGGCGCCGAGGACGGATTCGAGGTCACCGCCACCGAGGACCCGGCCGTGCTGGAGCGTGAAGTCGCCCGGTCCGGTGTCGCGGTGGTCGTCTTCCTCTCCACCAGCGGCGATGTCCTCACCCCTGGCGCGCGGGAGGCGCTGCGGCTCCATGTGGCGGGCGGCGGCGGGTTCGTGGGCATTCACGCGGCGGCCTGTACGGAGTACGACTGGCCGTACTTCGGCGAGCTGCTCGGGGCGCGCTTCGACCGGCATCCCCAACTCCAGCCGGGCACGGTCACGGTGGCCGACCACGACCACCCGTCGACCCGCCATCTCGGCGCGCGCTGGCGGTTCACGGACGAGTGGTACGACTTCCGGAGCGCACCGCGCGGCGTACGGGTCCTGGCCCGCGCCGACGAATCCTCCTACGAAGGCGGCGGCATGGGCGAGGACCACCCGCTCGTCTGGTGCCACGAACGCCTCGGCGGGCGGGTGTTCTACACCGCCCTGGGGCATACGGCGGAGGCGTTCGCGGACCGCGACTTCCTCGCGCATGTGCGGGGCGGGATCCGGTACGCCGCGGGGCGGCGGGAGTAGCGCGCGCCCCAACCGCAGGAGTTGGCAAAGCCGCAGGAAATCAGGGGGTTGCGGGCCCGCGAGGCGCGGGATTTGCTTGGCCCATGCAGCGACCGGTCTCCACCACCCCGTCATCGGCGGCGCTCGACCACCGCTACCGGGGCGAGCATCCCGTACGGACCCTCGGCTATCTCTTCCGTCCCGACCGCCCCCGGCTCGCGGTCGCCGTCCTCGCCTTCATCGGGAAGCACAGCCCGATCTGGCTGCTTCCCCTCATCACCGCCAACATCATCGACACTGTCGTACAGCACGGCCCGGAGTCCGACATCTGGATCAACGCGGGCGTGCTGCTCGTGGTCCTGCTGCTCAACTTCCCGCTGCATCTGCTCTATGTGCGGTGTCTGGCCGGGAGTGTTCGGCGCGTGGGCATGGCGCTGCGCGACGCGCTGTGCCGCCGGATGCAGCAGCTCTCGATCGGCTACCACTCGCGGGTGAGCGCCGGTGTGCTCCAGGCCAAGGTGGTCAGGGACGTGGAGACGGTGGAGCAGATGGTGCAGCAGTCCTCGGACATGGGGCTGGCCGCCGTCATCACGCTCGTCGGCGGACTGGTCGTGATCGGGGTGCGGGTGCCGTCGTTCCTCCCCGTCTTCCTGCTTGTCGTGCCCGCCGCCGGTTTTCTGATCGTGCGGCTGCGCGGCCGGCTCCAGAGCCACAACGCGGCGTTCCGCCACGAGGTGGAGCGCATGTCGTCACGGGTCAGTGAGATGACGTCGCTGATCCCGATCACCCGCGCGCACGGGCTGGAGGGCGCGGCGATGGTCCGTATCGACGGCTCGCTGCGCCAGGTGCTCGCGGCGGGGGTGCGGCTCGATCTGCTCAACGGGCGCTTCGGCGCGCTCGCGTGGATCCTGCTCAACTCCCTCGGTGTGGTGTGTCTCGCGGGCTCGGCGCTCGTCGCGTATCACGGTCTGCTGCCCATCACGGCGGGCGACGTCGTCATGCTGAGCGCGTTCTTCACCACTCTGACCAGTTCCATGGTGACGCTGCTCGGTCTGGCGCCCGTCATCAGCAAGGGACTTGAGTCCGTGCGGTCGGCGGGCGAGGTCCTGCAGGCTCCGGACCTGGAGAGCAACGCGGGCAAGGAGCGGGTCGACTCGGTCGCCGGCCGTATCGACTTCCAGGATGTGGGCTTCCAGTACGACAGTGCGCCCGATCCCGCCGTGGAAGGCTTCACCCTGTCCGCGCGTCCCGGCCAGACCATCGCCCTGGTCGGCGCGTCCGGTGCGGGCAAGTCGACGGTGCTCAACCTGCTGATCGGTTTCATCCGGCCCACCTCCGGCCGCATCCTGCTGGACGGCATGGACATGGCCACGCTCGACCTGCGCAGCTACCGCCGGTTCCTGTCCGTCGTCCCGCAGGAGTCGATCCTCTTCGAGGGCACGATCCGCGAGAACGTCACGTACGGGCTGGACGACACGGACGAGACGACCGTACGGCGGGCGCTCCGGGACGCGAACGCCCTCGAATTCGTCGACCGGCTGCCGGACGGTCTCGACACCGTCGTCGGGGAGCGCGGCGCGCGCCTCTCGGGTGGCCAGAAGCAGCGGCTCGCGATCGCCCGCGCGCTCATACGCGACCCCAGCGTGCTCGTCCTGGACGAGGCCACGTCCGCGCTCGACACCCGCTCGGAGGCGCTGGTGCAGGAGGCGCTGGCGCGACTGGTCGACGGCCGCACGGTCTTCGTCGTCGCCCACCGGCTGTCCACGATCCAGGGCGCGGACCGCATTGTGGTGATGGAGCACGGCCGGATAGCCGAGGTCGGCACGCACGACGCGCTGATGACGAGCGGCGGGGTGTACGCCGGCCTCCAGCCGGCGCACCGTGCCTCCTAGTACGGGCCGGGTGTGGAGGACGGGCCGGTCGCCTCGCCGAGGAGGTCGGTGCAGTGGGCGATGGTCGCGTCGTCCGCCGCCACGGCGTGGCGGGCCTCCGCCTGCCGGACCCGCCGGATGATCTCGGCGGGTCCGTCCGACGCCAGGACGGCCATGACTCCCGGCCAGTCGGTGAGTCCGAACCGGTCCACGATCCGGCCGGCTCCGTTGCTGAGCAGGGCCGCGCCGGTCAGCTCGGAGACCGGGCGGCTTCCGGTGATCGCCTCGTCCGCCGCGCGCGGGTCGTCCTTGGCCAGCCAGAAGCCGCCCGGCGCGTTCCGGTTGGCGCGCAGGTCGCGGAGGATCCGGCGGTATTCGTCGCTGCCCTCCGCGACGGCCGTGAGCGCGGCCTCGTACTGTCGGCCGATGATCACCTCGCGGGGGTCGGTCACGACGAGCGGCGCACCGTCAGCCTGGTCGAGTACGAGGGCGGAGTCGCCGAGCACCAGGTACTCGGCGAGGCCGTCGGACAGGCGCAGGACGGCCACGGTCGCCGACGGGCTGATCGGGTCGGTGACGGCACAGGTGTCCCGGTGCTCGTCCGTCACGCGCTCGATGCCCGCGGCGAGCAGCGCCGCGAGGCCGCGGTCCGTTTCGAGCGCCAGGAGACCGAGGAGGGTGCCTCCCAGACGGGTGGCGTACCAGGCGACGCCGTGCCGGCAGGTCGATTCGGCGCCGGGGATGCCGGCGCCGTCGATCAGTACCGCTGCCGTCGGTACGGCGCCGGTGAAGTCCTCGTTCACGCGGCCGGGCCGCTTCGGAACGCTCGCCATCGACACGCGCACGCCCTACCGCCGCCTCTCCACCGGTCAAGGCGTCGAGGGTAGAACAACTCCGGCGCGCTTGGCACAGCTAGGGCGCGGGGTCGCGGTGGTGGACGAGCACCATCGCGATCGTCAGCACCACGATCGACCAGATCCCGTACACCGTCCAGGAGCCGGCGATCGTCGTCGGCTACAGCTCGCGGCATTCGTCAGGGCGTCCGTCAGGGCGTCCGTCAGGGCGTCCGTCAGGGCGTCCGTCAGGTCTCGGCCAAGGCCCGTAACGCCTTCTCCTCAGGCGTCCCCGGCGCCGCCGTGTAGACGAGCAGACTCAGCTCCGCGTCCTGCGGGAAGTGGGTGATCTCGTAGGTGAGCCGCAGGAATCCGAGGTGCGGATGGTCGATGAGCTTGACGCCGTGCGCCTTCGTGCGGACCGTGTGCCGCGCCCAGTGGTCGCGGAACTCGGCGCTGTGCTGCGTGAGTTCGTCCACCAGCTCCCGTAGCTCCGGGTCGTCGGGGAAGATCCCCGCCGCGATCCGCAGATTGCCCACGGCCTCGCGCGCGATCATGTCGCGGTCGGGGTAGCGGCCGCCGATCTCCTCGTGACCTGGGAACGGGTCACCGCCGAGTACCGCCGGCACGGATACGAATGGGCGCTCGACGAGATTCTGCCGGTGACGGCCGTGCCGCCGCAGGACCGGGCGGGGACGCTGAGGTTCCAGCCGGAGTGGGGCGCCACGCGTCGGGCCGGCGGCCGGGACGTCAGTTTCGTCCAACTGTCGGGCGGGCAGAGCGAGAAGCTGCGGTTCGGGCTGTGGAGCTGGTTCGTCACCGGCCGGATCGCACTTCCGCGGACGACGGCCGTGGTGCGCTGAGCACCGAGGTCGGCGTTCCGCGGTCAGGGTCCGGGGGTCGAAGGGCCAGGGGGTAGTCCTTCGGCCCCCGTCGCACCGCGAGCGCGGTGGGCGGCCACGCGTTCGCGGGTGGCGCAGCGGCGGGAGCAGTAGCGGCGCGGTGGGCCGCTCCCCTGGGTGAGATGGACGTTGCGGCAGCTCGGTGACGCGCAGACGCCGCCGGGCGGGCGCTGGCGGTCCCAGAGCAGGACGGTCAGCGCGAGGCAGGAGGACGCGAGGAACCACTCGCCCCACGGGGCGTCGTCGGCGCTGTCGAGGTGCGGATGCCAGGGGGTGGCGCCGCCGTGCGAGGAGAGCCGGAGGGGGCCGGAGCCGCGTCCGAGGAGGGCGTTGAGCGTGGACGCGGCGTGGTCGACGTCGGCGGCGGCGAAGACCTCGCGGAGCGACGCGGCGGATGCGCGCAGTTCGGCGAGATCGCTCGCGGTCAGTTCGAAGCGCCCTCTCTCCCCATGTGCGCGCAGCACCTCGGCGACCGCTTCCGGGGAGGCGTTCTCGTCGTCGAGGACGTTGACGAGCGCGGCCGTTCGCGCGGCGACGGCCTGGACGGAGTGGCGGGTGGACCAGTCGTCGGTCGGTTTGTCGGCGGGTTCGGCGGTCGGTTTGTCGGTGGGTGATGCGGGCACCAGGCCAATGTAACGCGTCTGGCGGATATTTGAGTTACCTGCGTAACGTGCTATGGATGAATCAGCGTTACGCGTTGGCGTGGTACGGCGCCGGAGCGGCGGCGGCCCGCACCGGCGACGAGATGTCGGGGACCGCTCTGCTGCTGGTGGGGCTCGCGGTCACCGGTTCGGCCACCACCGCCTCCTCCCTGCTCGCGGCCGTCACGGTCGCGGCGGCGGTCGGCGGTCCTGTCCTCGGAGCCCTCATCGACAGGTCGGCCCACCCCGGACGGCTGCTGGCCGGCGCCCTGGCGGGCTACGCGTCGGGACTCGTGGCCGTCCTCGTGACCCTCGGCAGGGTGCCGGTCCTCGTCACGGTCCTGATCGCGCTGTCCGCGGGACTCCTCGGGCCGGCCCTGTCGGGCGGGTGGACCTCCCAACTGCCGCGCCTCGTCCCGTACGGGAGGCTGCCGCGCGCCAACGCGCTCGACGCGCTGACGTTCAATGCCGCGAGTCTCGCGGGACCGGCGCTGGCCGGAGCCGTCGCGGGGCTGGGGGGCGCGCCGGCCGGTGTGATCGCGGCGGTCGTGCTGGTCTGCCTGGCGCTGCCCTCGGCCCTGGCGCTGCCGCGACGCCGGGCACGAGCCGTACGAGAGACCCGACGGCCAACACTGGACACGTCGATCGCGGCCGACCTCGCCGCCGGATTCCGCGCGATCGTACGGATCCGGCCGCTGGCCCGCGCGACAAGGTCCTCGGTGATCTCCTGCACGGGTCAGGGCATGCTCGTCACGTGCGCCCCGCTGCTCGGCGCGCGGGTCTTCGGCTCGGCCGCCCACGGCGCGATCCTGCTCTCCGGCGTCGCCCTCGCGGCGCTCGCGGCCAACGCCGTACTGTCCGCCCGGCCCCTACCGATGCGTCCCGACACGGTCGTCGGTCGCAGCCCGCTCGTCATCGCCGGCGCGCTCCTCCTCGTCGCGACGGGCCACCCGGTGCCGGTCGTCGCCGGCATGCTGCTCGTCGGCGTCGGCGAAGGCCCGCAGCTCACCGCGCTGTTCGCGGTGCGCCATCGGGAGGCCGCGGAACGGCTGCGGGGCCAGATCTTCACCACGGGCGCGAGCCTCAAGATCACCGGGTTCGCCGTGGGCGCGGGAATCGCGGGTCCGCTCGCCACCTGGTCGCTGCCGGGCGCGCTGGTGGCGGCCTCCGGTGTTCAGCTACTCGCCGCGGCGCAGGGCGCCGGGGCGGCAGCTCGTCCGGCTGCCCGGTCCGCCCCTAACGGGTGATCAGCCGTGCTCACAGGCGCACCCCGCGCCCCTTCCCGGGGAGCCTCCTTCCCGTAGCCGCTGACGCTGCTGAAGCCGCTGAAGACGACACCGGAGGCCCTGACGTGACGGACCCGACAGAAGGAGGCGAGGACCGATGAGCGGCCTCCTGGACACCCTGCCCCCCGACGAGCGGCGCAGGCTGGGCCACACCCGGTCGGGTGCCGTTCTGGCGTCCGCGCCGATGCTCGCCACCCTGAGCGACCGGCGGATCTTCGGCGACGGCTGGATCTTCGAGCGCAAACTGGACGGCGTCCGGGTGCTCGCCGTGCGGGACGCCTCGGGAGTACGGCTGCTGTCGCGCACCGGGCGGCGGCTGAACGCCACGTATCCGGAGATCGTGGACGCGCTGGCCGCACAGGACTGCCCCGACTTCACGGTGGACGGCGAGGTCGTCGCGTACGCCCACGGCCGTACCGACTTCGCCCGGCTCCAGCGGCGGATGGGGATCAGCGACGCCCGCCGGGCGCGCGCCAGCGGGGTGGCCGTCACGTACTACCTGTTCGATCTGCTGCGGCTCGACGGTGCCGATCTCACCGCGATCTCGCTGCGTTCGCGCAAGTCGCTGCTGCGCAGGGCGCTGTCCTTCCGGGCGCCGCTGCGCTTCACGCCGCACCGCAACGCGGGCGGTGCGGAGCTGCTGGCGCGGGCGTGCGCCGACGGCTGGGAGGGGCTGATCGCGAAACGCGCGGCTGGCCGGTACGAGCCCCGGCGCTCATCGGGCTGGCTGAAGCTCAAGTGCGAGCGGGGGCAGGAGTTCGTCATCGGCGGTTACACGGAGCCGTCCGGTTCCCGCGTCGGCTTCGGCGCGCTGCTCCTCGGCCACTACGAGGGCGGACGGCTGCGGTACGCGGGCAAGGTGGGTACGGGGTACGACCACGCGACGCTGGTTGACCTCCAGCGGCGTCTGGACGAGGCCGCGACGCCCCGCTCCCCGTTCGCCGACGTGGTCAAGGAGCGGGCTCCGCACTGGTCGGAGCCCCGGCTGGTCGCCCAGATCGCGTTCACCGAGTGGACTCGGGACGGAATGCTGCGCCACCCGCGTTTCGTGGGGCTGCGGGACGACAAGGACCCGAAGGACGTGGTGCGGGAGAGACCGGCCTGACGGGGCAGTACTCGTAGGACGACCGTACGCGCCGTCTCGCACCAGCCGTACGGCTCGCACGTACCACTCGCACCATCCGTACGGCCGGCACCATCCGTACGGCTGGCACGATCCGTACGGTGCCCGTGAACCCGACCGCGACGAAGGGCGGCGACACCCCCATGACCACCCCCGACTCCCGCATACCGCGCTTCCACCTGGCCATGCCCGTCGACGACCTCGCCGCCGCGCGCCGCTTCTACGGCGACGTACTCGGCCTGTCGGAGGGCCGCAGCTCGGACACCTGGGTGGACTGGAATCTCAGCGGCCACCAGTTCGTGACGCATCTGGCGCCGCGCCGGAGCGAAGGCGTACGCGGCGAGGGCGTACGCAATGCCGTCGACGGGCACGACGTGCCGGTACCGCACTTCGGCCTGCTGCTGACCCCGCCGGAGTTCCACGAGTTGGCGGACCGGCTGCGGGCGGCCGGGACGACGTTCGTCATCGAGCCCTATGTCCGTTTCGAGGGGCTGCCGGGCGAACAGTGGACGATGTTCCTGCTCGATCCGGCGGGCAACGCGCTGGAGTTCAAGTCGTTCGCGGACGACGCGCAGGTCTTCGCGGTCTGACGTCCGGCACCGCCGGACGGGCGGCTTGCGGCAGCCCGTCCGGCGATCGAGGACTCACGCGTCCGTCAGTGCGCCTGTCGTTCGCTGCGGGCGGGCAGCTTCCAGCCCGGCCGGATGAAGTGGCAGGTGTATCCGTCGGGGTAGCGGATCAGATAGTCCTGGTGCTCGGGCTCCGCCTCCCAGAAGGCGCCCGCCTCGGCCACCTCTGTGACGACCTTCCCCGGCCACAGGCCGGAGGCCTCGACGTCGGCGATCGTGTCATCGGCGATCCGCTTCTGCTCGTCGCCGATGTAATAGATGGCCGAGCGGTAGCTGAGGCCGATGTCGTTGCCCTGACGGTTGAGCGTCGTGGGGTCGTGGATCTGGAAGAAGTACTCAAGGATCTGGCGGTAGCTGGTCTTCTCGGGGTCGAAGACGATCTCGATCCCCTCGGCGTGCGTTCCGTGATTGCGGTACGTCGCGTTGGCGACATCACCACCGGTGTAGCCGACCCTGGTGGAAATCACCCCCGGCAGACCGCGAATCAGATCCTGCATGCCCCAGAAGCAGCCGCCCGCGAGGACCGCCTTCTCCGTAGCCGTATCTGTGCTCATGTATAACTCCCTCCTCTGTTACACACGGTACTGCGCCGACCCCGTCGAAGGGCTTCGGGCCGGGGCGGCTCAGCCCGTCGGCCGGACAGCCGGTCATCACTGGTCAGTCAGCCGGCCCGTCGGCCCGTCCGCCGATCAGCCGGTCAACTGGTCACCGAGCGGACTGCGGCGGTACAGCACCTGACGACCGTCCCGCGCCCTGGTCACCAGCCCGGTCGCGTGCAGCACCCGCAGATGCTGCGAGACGGCACTCGGGGTCACCCGGAAACGGCGGGCGATCTCGATCGTGGGCAGCGGTTCGCCGAGGAGATCGAGCAGCCGAGCGCGCGGCGCGCCCAGGAGCGAGACGAGAGCGGTCGCGTCGGCGGCGGGCGCCGGGGTCCAGAGCGTGGCCACGCCCCGGCTGGGATAGACCAGCAGCGGCGGTTCCTCGGCGCTGACCGGCGGCGCCGGCTTGTGGGCGAACGCGGACGGCACCAGCAGCAGTCCCCTGCCGGACGCCGCGGCGCGGTACCGGCTGATCATCTTGTCGATGCGCAGGACGCCGTCCTGCCAGCGGAGATTCGGATGCATGTCGGCGAACAGCAGGCGCGCGCCACCGACGGCCAACTGCCGTGCGCGGTAGGTCATATCGGCTTCCAGCAGCAGTCGCATCCGGGGCCACGCGGGCTCGACGGCGAGCTGCCAGTACTCCCGCAGGAGTGCGCAGAGCGCGTCGCGGAGCGCGGCGACGGACGCGTCGTCGGTGGCGGTGGCATCGCGCAGGGCCTCGGGAAGCAAGCCGGGGGCGTGGACGGCCGTCAGGTCACGGCGGACCAGGGCGGGCGAGGTGCGTCGTACGACGGCCAGCTCCTCCTCGAAGGAGGGGGCGAACGCCGTCGGGCGCGGGGTCAGGAAATCGGGGAGGGTCAGCCGGCCGCCGACCAGGGACATCAGCAGGTCGGTGTCGAGTGCCGCCCCGGCCAGGCTGTCGAGCACCGATCTGCGCCACGGCAGGTGCAGTGCCGACAGCCCGGGATCGCGCAGCACCCGCAGGCTGCACACCGTCTCGTGCAGGGGCGAGAGCGCGAACCGGGTGTCCGCCAGGTCCTCGACGCCCAGCTCGTAGTGGATCATTAAGCCATACGCTACATCTGTTGGCCGCCGAGGGGCGATGCCATGGACTGCCCGCATGACATCAACAGCGAACGGCCGGGGCAGCACGGCACACGCACAGCCCTCGGCCACGACCACGGTTACGGCGGCCGTCGGCATGGAAGTCGGCGCGGACATCACCGGCGCACGCGTCACCGGCATCACCGGCATCACCGGGGCGTACGTCACCCGCGGGCCGGTCGACTGACGTGGCTGTCGAGCTGAACCGTCGTACAGTCCTGATCCTCGCCGTGACCTGCGGCATGGCCGTGGGCAACATCTACTTCCCGCAGGCGGTCGGCCCGCTGATCGCCGCCGGCCTCGGCACCTCCCCCGAGTCCGCCGCGCTCGTGGTGACCGCCACCCAGGTCGGCTACACGGCCGGCATCTTCCTGCTGGTGCCGCTCGGCGACCGGCTCCCGCACCGTCCGTTCCTGGTCACGCTGCTCGCGCTCACCGGCGTCGGCCTGCTCGTCGCGGGCTGCGCGCCCGCGCTGCCGCCGCTGGTCGCCGCCGGCGCGCTGATCGGCGTCACCTCGGTGGCCGCCCAGATCATCGCGCCACTGGCGGCGGGGCTGGTGGCCCCCGACCGTCGCGGGGCGGTGATGGGCACGTTGCTGAGCGGTTCGATCGGCGGCATGCTGCTGGCCCGCACCTTCAGCGGGTCGCTCGGCGAGTGGCTGGGGTGGCGTGCTCCGTATCTGGTGGCCGCCGTCCTGATCCTGCTGCTCGCCCTGGTCCTGGCCCACACGCTGCCGACCACGACACCGTCCTCGCGGGAGCCGTATCCGGCGCTCCTCGCCGCGTCGGTACGGCTGCTGCGTACGGAACCCGAGCTGCGGCGCTCCTGCCTCTACCAGGCGACCGTCTTCGCCGGCTTCTCCGCCGTCTGGACCTGCGTGGCGCTTCTCCTCAGCGGCCCGGCCTACGGCATGGGCGCGCAGGCGGTCGGTGCGCTCGCCCTGATCGGCGCGGTGACGATGGTCTGCACCCCGTGGGCCGGCCGGCTGGTGGACCGCCGGGGGCCGGACCCGGTGAACCTCGTCTGTCTGCTCGGGGTCCTGGTGTCGGCCGCGCTTCTCGTCCCCGGCGGCCGGGGCGGTACGGCGGGGGTGGCCGCCCTGGTCGTCGGGACGCTGGTGCTCGACGTCGCGATGCAGTCGAGCATGGTGGCCAACCAGGCCCGTGTCCTGGCCTTGCGGCCGGATTCCCGCAGCAGGCTCAACACGGCGTACATGACGTGTTCCTACCTCGGCGGCAGCGCCGGCTCCTGGCTCGGGGTGCAGATCTACAGCCGGGTCGGGTGGTGGGGTGTGTGCGCGCTCGTGGCGCTGCTCGCGGCGGTCGCGCTCGTACGCCACCTGCGGGCGCTGTACGACCGCGAGGATCCGCGCCGGCGCTCCGGCGCGGCGTCTCAGGAGGGATGCAGCACCGCGTCCAGTTCGTGAGCGGGCAGTTCCACGACGTAGGCGGCGGAGCCGGGCTGGTGCTTGCGTCCTCCCCCGCCGAGGTGGCCGGCGTTCACCGGGTCGAAGCCGATGTCGCGGATCAGACCGGCCACCACGGCCACCGCTTCCTCGTCGTCGCCGGAGATCGGGATGGCCAGGCGTGCCGGGTCGCCCTTGGGGCGGCCTCGGTCGCGCAGGGTCTGCCAGTTGATCGCGTTGAACGCCTTGACCAGGTTCGAGTCCGTCAGGGCCCGTACCTTCTCGCTGGAGGTGGTGGAGCCGTCGTCCAGGTCGGGCTCGTGGCCGTCGCGTCCCGGGTAGTAGTTGCAGGTGTCGACGACGACTTTGTCGCGCAGTTCGGCGGTGGGCAGTTCGCCGACCCGCCCGTACGGAATCGACACGACGACCACCTGGCCGAACCGGGCGGCCTCCGCCGCGTCGACCGCCCGAACGGGACCGTCGATCCCCTCGACCAGCTCCGTGAGCGTCTCGGGGCCGCGCGAGTTGGCGAGAGCGACCTCGTGGCCGATTCCGGCGAAGTGCCGGGCGAGCGTCGAGCCGATGTGGCCCGCTCCGATGATTCCGATACGCATGGTGCCTCTCCTGCCTGCGCGGTCGTGGGTGGTGGTGGGGGCGTCGGCCCGCCGGTACGGATCGCCTCCATGGGTAGCCGAATGACGGCGCCCCAAACTTGCCGGAACGCCGCCCCGGACTCACCCTGAGGCTGCGGGCCACGGTCGATGCGCGGCGTCGCCCACGGAGTCCGCCCGTGGGTGGCTGCCGTGCGGGGCCTGGCCGACACCCCCGTTGCGCGGCCCGTCGGCCGTTCCGGGGAACAGGCGCCGGGACCTGTGGCGTCCGGAGAGGAGCACGCCATGCACCATGACGAGATGGTCGGCAAGATTCAGGCGCTCGCCCAGCTGCCGGACCGTGGATCCACCGAGCGGGCGACCCAGGCCGTGCTCCGGACGCTGGGCGAACGGCTGCCGGCCGGGCTCGCCGACCATGTGGCCGCGCAACTGCCGCCGGAGCTGGCCGTCTGTCTGCGGCTGCCGGCGGAGTTCGCAGCGGCGGAGGGGCGGGACACGGGCTCCGGCGAACGGTTCGACCTGGTCGCCTTCACGGGCCGGGTCGCGGACCGCGCGGGCACCACGGAGGACGCCGCGCTCCGCGAGTCGGCCGCCGTCCTCGAAGTGCTGGACGCCGCTCTCGCCCCCGAGCTGATGAACAAGATCGCCGCCGCGCTGCCCGTCGACATCGGCGCACTGCTGCCCGCGGGCCGTGCCGGCGGCGAGCCGGGCTGACGCGCGGCCCGGAGGCAAAAGCGGAAGCCGAGAGTCAGAACCGGGGGCGGGGAGCCGAGAGCCGAGAGCCGAGAGGAAGGGCATGTCGTGGCCGATCGTGAGCGTGAACCCGTGCTGGTGGCGGACGCCGGGTCGTCCAGCGTGCACCTGACCGTCTTCGCGAACGACGGCACGGCGCTCGCCTCGTACGACGACACTTCGGCGCCCGGCGACAACATGTCGGGGCAGCTCCGGGAACTGCTCAGATACGCGCCGGCGCCTACGGCGGTCGGGCACCGGATCGTGCACGGCGGTCCGGAACTGCGGCGGCACACCCTGGTCGACGACGACGTCCGGGACGCCCTTCAGCGCACGGCCGACCTGGCCCCCTCCCATGTCCCACCGGCCCTCCGGGTCCTCGACGCGGCCCGTGAGCTGCTGCCCAACGTGCCGCACGTCGCCTGCTTCGACACCGTCTTCCACACCGGCCTGCCCCCCGCCGCCCGGGAATTCGCCGTGCCCGAGACCTGGCGCGGTGAGTTCGGCGTACGGCGCTACGGCTTCCACGGCCTGTCCTACGCCTGGGCACTGGCCCGTACGGCCGAACTGCTCCGGCGCCGGCCGAAGCGGCTGCGGATCGTCATCGCCCATCTCGGCGGCGGCTGCTCGGCGTGCGCCGTACGCGACGGCACGAGCGTCGACACCACCATGGGTTTCACCCCACTGGACGGCCTGGTGATGAGCCGTCGCAGCGGCGCCGTCGACCCGGGCGCGCTGACCTGGCTGCAGACCCGGCACGGCCTGTCCGCGCAGGACATCGACGACGCCCTCAACCACCGGTCGGGCCTGCTGGCCCTGTCCGGGACCTCCGGCGACACCCGCGACCTGGTACGCGACCGCGCGGCCGGCGACGAGCGGGCCGCCCTGGCGCTGGACGTCTTCACCCACCACTGCCGTCGCGGCATCGCGGCGATGGCCGCGTCCCTGGACCGTGTCGACGCGCTCGTGTTCACCGGTGAGATCGGCGAGGACCAGCCGGAGGTACGCGAGGAGATCTGCGCCGGGCTCGGGATCCTCGGCGTCACCGGGGGCCTGCGGGTGCCGGGGGCGGACGACGACGCCCCCGCCCAGCTGGTCAGCGCCCCGGAGGCGGCGGTCCCGGTGATCGTGGTGCCGACGGGGGAGGCACGCCAGATCGACAAGGAGACACGCAGGCTGCTGCGCGGCCGCTGAACCGCCGAACCGCCGGACGCTCAACACAACCCGTAACCCTTCAGGGCCGGTTCAGGCACGTCGGGGCAGTCGCCAGACCTCCTCGACGACCCGGTCGGTCAGCGTCTCGCCGGGATTCCCCTCTCCCCGCAAGCGCCCCTCCTGGAGCAGCAGGACATGCCCCGCCGCCCGAGCCGCCGTCAGATCGTGCGTCGCCAGGACGACGGTGCCCCCTTCCGCCGTGACCTCGGTCAGGACGTCGGCGATCAGGCTCTGCGCCGCCGTGTCGAGTCCGGTGGTGGGTTCGTCGAGCAGCAGCAGATCGGCCTCCTGGGCCAACCCCTGCGCCACAAGCGCTCGTTGACGCTGGCCGCCGGACAGCTCCCCCAACTGCCGATCGGCGAGAGAGGTGATGCCGAGCCGCTCCATGCTCAGCCCCACGACGTCCCGGTCGCGCCGTGACAGTCGCCTCCACAGCCCAAGGCGCTCCCATCTCCCCATGGCCACGGTGTCCCGCACGGTCATCGGCAAGGTGTCGGCGGCCCGGCTGCGCTGCACCACGAATGCCGCGCGCCGGTCGGTCCGGTGCTCCACCGTTCCCGCTGTCACCGGGATCACACCGGCCATCACCGCGAGCAGCGTGGACTTGCCCGAACCGTTCGGACCGACAACAGCCGTCGTGGTGAACGCCGGTACGCGCGCGGTGAGTTGACTCAGCACCGAACGGCTCGCATAGCCGGCGGACACCTCGTGGAGTGTTACCTCTCCCCCCGCCTGCCGTCCTGCCCGTCGTCCCATTTGTCGCCGCATGCCCGGAGCACTCCCACTACCTAGATTGAAACGATAATCGTTTTCATTGTAGTGTCCCGCTCCATGGACTGGCTGGTGGGTCCCTTCGAGGTGACCTTTGTGCAACGCGCCCTGTGGGGCGGCATCCTCGTGTCTCTGATCTGTGCCCTGGCGGGCACCTGGGTCGTGCTCCGAGGCATGGCGTTCCTCGGCGACGCCATGTCGCACGGCATGCTCCCCGGCATCGCGCTGGCCTCCCTGCTGGGAGGCAATCTGCTCGTCGGCGCGGCCGTGAGCGCGGCCGTCATGGCCGCCGGCGTCAGCCTCGTCGGCCGGTCGCCGCGGCTGTCCCAGGACACCAGCATCGGGCTGCTGTTCGTGGGAATGCTGTCGCTGGGCGTGATCATCGTGTCCGGTTCGGAGTCGTTCGCCGTCGATCTGACGGGCTTTCTCTTCGGCGATGTGCTCGCGGTCCGTCCGGCCGATCTCGCTTACCTCACAGCCGCGTTGAGCGTGGCGCTGGTGATCTCCGTACTCGGCCACCGGCCGTTCGTGGCGCTCGCCTTCGACGAACGCAAGGCGCACACCCTGGGGTTGAGGCCGCGCGCCGCGCACGCGGCGCTGCTCGCCCTGCTCACCCTCGCGATCGTCGCGTCGTTCCACATCGTGGGAACGCTGTTGGTCTTCGGTCTGCTGATCGCCCCGCCCGCTGCGGTGCTGCCGTGGGCCCGTCGGATCCCGGCGGTCATGGCCGGAGCCGCCTGTCTCGGGATGAGCGCGACGTTCATCGGCCTGTTGCTGTCGTGGCATCTCGGCACCGCCGCCGGGGCGACGATCGCCGCGACGGCGGTCCTCCAGTTCCTGCTCTCCACCCTGATCGCCGGCCTCCACCACCGGTGGACGCGGTCCACCACCACACCCACGGCCGACCGCCCGCACATGGAATACGGACATCCGTCATGACACCCAGAGCGATCCTCCACAACCGCACCACCACCGCCCCTACCGCCCTGTCCTGCGCCGTACTCGTCGGCGCGGGGCTGCTGCTCACCGGCCTCGTGGGCTGCCAGAACGACAGCGGTGGGCAGCCGGGGCCCGCCTCGAAACCGCGCACCTCGTCAGCGCCTCACGGGTACGTCGAGGGGGCCGAGGAGACCTCCGAGCAGCAGTCCCGACTCGTACTGGCCGACGCGGGCAGCGGCGCGGTCGGCGTTCTCGACCTGATCAGCGAGGACATCACGCCGTTGAGGCGAATCGACGGCATCCGGGGGCTGCGTGCCGACGGCCGGTTCGCCTATCTGCGCGCCGACGACGCGACGTACGCCGTCGACTCCGGCACCTGGACGGTGGACCACGGCGATCACGTGCACTACTACCGGGCCGGTATCCGCCATGTCGGCCCGATCGGCGGACCCGACGCCGCTCATATACACAGCGACCAGACCGTCACCGCGGTGTCGTCCGCACAGGGCGACACCGAACTGTTCGACCGGAAGAAGCTGGAGAACGGCGCCGTCCCGCGCGGCCGGGCGCTGGGCGGGGCGGGCGACCGAGCGGCCGCCGGGGCGGTCGTGCCCTACGAGGAACACCTGTTGGTCGCGTCGACGGGGGCCGAGCGGGAGACCGTGGAAGTCCGCTCTCGGGACGGGGCGGTTGTGGCCCCGATCGACGAACCGTGCGCTCAGGCGCGGGGCGAGGCCGTCACCCGACGGGGCGTGGTGTTCGGCTGCGCCGACGGCGCTCTGCTGGTGAGCGAGGACAAGGGCACGTTCAGCGCCTTGAAAATCCCCTACGGCAGGGCCGTGAGGGCCGACGCCCGGGCCGTCGACTTCCGTCACCGGGCGGGCAGTACGACTCTCGTCGCCACGTCGGGCGACGAGGCGGTCTGGGTCCTGGACGTCACCGACCGGGCGTGGACGCGGCTGGAGACCGGTCCGGTCGTCGCCGCCAACACGGCCGGAGAGGGTGCGCCGTTGCTCGTCCTCGGCGAGGACGGCGCTCTGACCTCGTACGACATCGCCACCAAGAAGCGCGTCGCGCGCACGGAACTCCTTCCGAAGGGCGCCGCTTCCGCCGTCATCGAGATCGACAGCTCGCGCGCGTACGTCAATGACGCCGGCGCGGAGAAGATCTACGAGATCGACTACAACGACGGTCTACGGCTCGCCCGGACCTTCCCGCTCGACTTCGCCCCGACGCACATGGTGGAGACGGGACGATGACGACTCGGTCCCTCCCCTTGTCCTCTCCCCTGCCTTCTCCCCTGTCTTCTTCTCTGCCTCTCCTCCGGCTCCTCGTCCTTTCCCTGCTCTGCGCGTTGACGCTGGGTGTCGCCGGCTGTACGGCGAGCGGTACGGACCGCCCCACCGTCGTCGTCACCACGAACATCCTCGGTGACATCACCCGCAACATCGTCGGCGAAGAGGCCGACGTGACGGTGCTGATGCGGCCCGGCGCCGATCCGCATTCCTTCGGTGTCTCCGCTCCCCAGGCGGCCTCCCTGGAAAGGGCCGATCTCGTCGTCCACAACGGGCTCGGGCTTGAGGAGAACGTCCTGCGGCATGTCGAAGCCGCCAAGGAGGCCGGTGTCGCCACGCTCGCCGTCGGGGAATCCCTCGACCCGATCGCCTATACGTCGGGCGAGAGCGCGGACGAACCGGATCCGCATTTCTGGACCGACCCCGAGCGGGTCCGACAGGCCGTCGGCCTCATCGCGCGGCAGATCGTCAAGCACGTGCACGGTGTCGACAGGAATGCCGTCGAGAAGAACGCGTCGGCGTACGGGGCGAAAGTCGCCGAACTCAGTTCCTGGATGCGGACGACGTTCGACGAAATACCCGAGCGGAGCCGCCAGTTGGTGACCAACCACCATGTCTTCGGATATCTGGCGCGGCGTTTCGGATTCCGGATCGTGGGCGCCGTCATCCCCAGCGGCACCACCCTCGCGTCGCCGAGTGCCTCAGATCTCAAGTCCTTGGCCACGGCCGTCGAGACGGCGGGGGTGAGAGCCGTCTTCGCCGACTCGTCCCAGCCGGACCGGCTGGCCCAGGTACTGAAGCAGGAGAGCCGAATCGACGTCGATGTCGTGCCGTTGTTCTCCGAATCCCTCACCGAGAAAGGAAAAGGCGCGGCCACCTATCTGGAAATGATGCGCGCCAACACCAGGTCCATATCGACGGGCCTGGGCACCGAATGACCCGCAATGACCTACGAGAGGAAAACCACGTAATGAAACATCGAGTACGCCCCCGGGCGACAATCGCCCTCACCGCCCTGCTCACGGCCTGCGTCACGCTCACCGCGTGTGGCGGCGGCGACACGTCCGAGACCGCGGCGGAGAAGTCGTCGGACAGCTCGGACCCGTCGGCGGCGCCGGTCAAGGACCCGATCGTCGCGACGTACGACGGCGGCCTGTACGTACTGGACGGCGCGACGCTGAAAGTCGCCGGGAACATACCCCTGAAGGGGTTCAACCGGGTCAACCCGGCGGGCGACGACCGTCATGTGATGGTCTCGACCGCGACGGGCTTCCAGGTCATGGACGCGGTCGGCCGACGGCTCACGGACGTCGAGTTCAAGGGCCCCAAGCCGGGGCATGTGGTGCGTCACGCGGGCAGGACCGTCCTCTTCTCGGACAGCACCGGCGAGGTCACCGTCTTCGACCCCGAGGAGCTGGGCGGCGCGCGGCCGAAGACCACGACGTACGACTCCGCCGTCCCGCACCACGGGGTCGCCATCCAGCTGGCGAACGGCGAGTTGGTGACCACCCTCGGCACGGAGGAGAAGCGGGTCGGCATCACTGTGCTCGACAAGGACCGCGAGGAGATCACCCGGAGCGAGGAGTGCCCCGGCGTCCACGGCGAGGCCACGGCGGAGGACGAGGCGGTCGTCATCGGCTGCGAGGACGGCGTCCTCATCTACCAGGACGGCGCGATCAAGAAGGTCAAGAGCCCCACGCCGTACGGCCGGATCGGCAACCAGGCCGGGTCGGACGAGTCGCCGGTCGTCCTCGGCGACTACAAGAAGGACAAGGACGCCGAGCTGGAGCGCCCGGAGCAGGTGTCGCTGATCGACACGGAATCGGGCAGGATGCGGCTCGTCGACCTCGGCACGAGCTACACCTTCCGTTCGCTGGCCCGCGGCCCGCACGGTGAGGCGCTCGTCCTCGGCACCGACGGCAGGATCCATGTCATCGACCCGGCGACGGGCAAGGTCATCAAGCGGATCGCCGCGCTCGGTTCCTGGCAGGAGCCGCTGGACTGGCAGCAGCCGCGACCGGCGCTGTTCGTGCGCGACCACACCGCGTACGTGTCCGACCCGTCGAGCAGGAAGCTCCTGGCGATCGACATCGAGTCCGGCGAACAGCTGGCCTCGACCGAACTGCCCAAGTCCCCGAACGAGTTGAGCGGTGTGAAGCGGCACTGATCCGGCCTCGGCCGGTTCGGCCGGCGGCCGGGACGATCGAACCGGCCGAACCGACCGCGCGGGCCGCCCCGCAAGAACCCGGCGCGTCGACCTCCCTGGCCGTCAAGCTTCGCGGCTGACCGGCCGGGGAGCGCGGCCTACGGCCGGTACTTCTCGGGGGCCACGTCCGTCGGGGCGGCCCCGCTCTGGACCGCGGACGGTCCGACGGAGACCCCGCCGGGTTGCGGCATGGGCGCGCCGCTGGGGACGGCGGTTCCGGGTTCGTGGTCGCTCGATGTGGACGGCTCCCCCGGCTCGGTACTCTCGCTCGGGCCGGGGGTGACGAGGCCGGGCGACGGCGGTGCGGTGGGCTCCGGCGAGTGACTGCTCGCGGGCGGTGGGGCGAGCGGCACCGTCGGAGCCGCGGGGCCGTCGGACGTCGTCGCGAGGTGGAACGGCAACAGGACGAGAGCGGCGGCGGCGCACGAGAGGCCGACCCCGGCCGCGGCTCGGAGGAGCCGCCGGCGGGAGGCGCTGCGGCGGATCGTCTCGTACCGGCGCGGGGGCGGACCGAGGCAGTCGGACGGCGGCCGCAGGATGACGGCCAAGGGGTCGTCGGGGTCGAACTCGGGCCCGTCGTCAGCGCGTGTGGTCAAGGCTTCTCCTCAGATGGGCGCGGAGCAGTTCGCGGGCCGCGTGGAGGTCGGCCTTGACGGTTCCTTCCTTGCGTCCGGTCAGTACGGACACCTCCCGGATCGGCATGTCGGCGTAGTAGTGCAGCAGGATCGGGACGCGCAGCCGTTCCGGCAGCGACTGTACGAGCAGCCGTACGGACGGGTCCGTCTGCTCGATGTGCGGGCTGACGGCGACCTCCGAGGTGATACGGCGCATGGCCTTGCGTTCGCGCTCCAGTTTGCGCCAGTGGTCGCGCACGAGGTTGGCCGCGGTGACGTAGAGGAAGCCGCGCGGCTCCTGCACGGTTGTCCACCGGGACCAGAGCCGGGTGAACGCCTCCGAGGCGATCTCGTGGGCCGTCTCGTCGTCGTCGACCAGACGGCGGCACCAGCCGGCGAGGCGCGGGTAGAGGGCGGCGAACAGGTCGGACGCTGCCTTGTCGCGGGACCGTTTCAACGCTCTCCATGGTCGTGGCCGCAGTGGGGGGGTCGTGGGGCTCTTAAGGAAGGAGCCCGGACCGGGGGCGTACGTTCCCTCGGCCCGGGATCCACATCGCATCCGCGTCCGCGTCCCTGTCCGTGTCCGTGTCCGTGTCCGGATCCGGATCCGGATCCGGATCCGGATCCGGATCCGGGACGGTGGGTCGGTCAGCGGCCGCTCGCGGTCGCCATCGAGGCGAAGACGATGACGTTGTCGACGTAACCGTCACCGGTACGCCGGCCGCCGCAGGTGATGAGCCGCAGCTCCGGACGGTCCACATCCCCGTAGACGTCGTCCGCGGGGAAGTCCGCCTTCGCGATCTTCTGTACGGCGCTGACGGCGAACTCCGCCGCCGTGCCGTTCTCCAGGCGCGCCGTGATCCGGTCGCCCCGGCGCAGCCGCGCCAGGTGCCGGAAGACCCCGTCGCCGTGCGTACCGACCGTCACATGGCCGACGATCACCGACGGGCCCACCTGACCCGGCGTCGGCGAGTGCCGGTACCAGCCCGCGCGATCGTCCGCCGTGATCGGGGGCACCTGCATGGTGCCGTCCGGCGCCAGCCCCAGCCGTATGACGGGCGTGTCGACCTCGATGGCGGGGATCAGGAGTCCGACCGGGACGGAACGCCCGAGGGCCTTCCCGTCCCCCGTCGCTCTGTCGACGGGGGACGCGGGCGGCGGCGTACCGCCGTCGCGATCCTCGTTCCCGGCCCGGTCGGCGTCGGGGCCGCCACAGCCCACGAGCAGTGAGGCCAGCGCGCCGGCGGTGAAGGCGCGCCTGGAGAGCGGGGTCACGCGCCGGTCACGCGCCGACGGCGTACGACGAAGACCGTCGCACCGCCGGCGACCAGGGCCGCGGCGCCCGTGCCGATCAGCGCGCCGTCGGCCGACCCCGACTGTGTGGACGTGGACGCCACTCCGGTGTCGGGCGCCCCCTCCGGTACGACGGCGACCTGGCCGGGAGTCTTGGCCGGGGCGGGCGCGTCGCTCGGAGCCTGGGCGGCGGTCGGCTCCGACGAGGCGTCGGAGGGAGCGGCGGAGGGCGTGGGGGCGACGGACGCGCTGGTGCTGGGGGCTTTGCTCGGGGCCGCGTCGTCGGCGAACGCGGGCAGCGCGCTCGCCAGCACGGCGGTGCTCGCGAGTGCCATGGCACTGAGGACAGTTCGGCGCATGAATCGCTCTCTTTCGTCGTCCGCCTGCCCGGGAACTCGACGGGCGGGGCTTGCAGATCGGAGGGAGAGACGAGGCAGCGGCGGAACGGGTTGTAAAGGAATGGCAAAGCCGCGAGAGGGGCCCAACGGGCCGTACGCGGGACGGGTGAGTGGTACGCGGGACAGGTAGGCGTTACGCGTCCGTCGGGCGCTGGGCGCCCGGCGCCCCCCGGACGGCGCCCGACGACCAGCCACCCGCGCAC
>NZ_JBHUZM010000096.1:0-29841 GCF_042667665.1 Streptomyces sp. NPDC057307
GTACTCGACAGCGAGTACCGGCACGCCCGGTCGGTGCCTGATCCGGTGGGGGGTCCGATCTGCCGGTCGACGGCGGATCAGCGACGGATCAGGAAGCCTTGGCCAGCGCGGCCGCGAAGCCGTTCGCCCAGAGGCTGTTGACCTGGTTGCGCTCGGCCTGGTCCGGCTGCGAGTTGGTGCAGGACGGGCCGGGGCCGCCGCCCGACATCAGCTTGCTGCAGGGAGCCGTGTAGTTGTCCGGCAGGCCGAGCACGTGCCCGGTCTCGTGGGCGGTCACGCGGAGGGAGTCGTACTGCTGGTTCTGCGCGTAGTCCAGGAAGATGTAGCCGCGGCCGTGCCCGTCGGTGCTCGCGTACGAGCCGCGCGGGTCGTTGCCCTCTTCGTAGGTGAAGTCGGCGTTGCCACCCTGCTGGAGCTGCACGTTGGCGACGGAGCTGTTCCAGATCTGGGTGCTGCTGGCTATCTCGCCGGCGAACGACGGGGCGCCGGAGGCGTCGTACACGACGGTGACGGCGAGGGCGCCCGGGTTCGCGGCACGCTTCTCGGCGACCGACTTCATGACGGCCTCGTAGAAGGCCTTGGTCGCGGCGGAGTCTTCCGACGAGCCCTCGTACTGGGCGTACGAGGTGGTGGCGGGCGCGGCGCTGGTGGGGTCAGCGGCGGCGGCCGGGGTGGCGGTGAGGGCGGTCGCGAAGGCCAGCGAGAGTCCGGCGATCGCGGAAAGTGCCGTCTTGGGGTATCTCATGTGGGGGGCTCCTACTCGTCCTACGAACGGGTTCGGTGGGATGAGTGTCGTGCCTCACAGCGCCGCTGCGGATGATGCCGAAGGGCGATAGCACCAGAGCATCACCCAGGCGTCGGCTCGCCCAATTTTCTTCGAATGAAAGCCAATTACTGCGTTTTGGGTCCCTGGCGTGACGCAAACAGCGGGCCTACTCTTCGGTACATGGAGCTGGAGGTCAGGCATCTACGCGCGCTGTGCGCCATAGCCGACGCGGGAAGTCTGCACAAAGCGGCCCGGCAGCTCGGTATGAGCCAGCCGTCCCTGACGACGCAGCTGCGGCGGATCGAGAACTCGCTCGGCGCCGAGCTGTTCTCCCGTGAACGCACCGGCTGCCGCCCCACGTTGCTCGGTCACTCCGTACTCAGCCGCGCGCGTCCGCTGGTCGCCGGGATGGCCGTCCTCGTCAGCGAGGCGAGAGCGGCGGCCGACCGGTCCGCCGGGCCCCGGCTGCGTATCGGCTCCACCGCGAGCCGCGCCCTGGCGGGCTGGCTGCGCAGACTGCGCGAGCGGCTGCCGGGCACCGACATCTCACTCCAGATGGACGTCTCGGCGAACGCGCTGCTGCGTCAGGTGTCCGGGGGCGGGCTCGATGTGGCGTTCGTGCACGAGGTGGAGGGCTGTCCGCTGCGAGTGCCGCCGGGGCTCGACCGGCGCGTACTGGTCGAGCGGGAACCGCAGTTCATCTCGCTGGCCCATGACCACCCGGCGGCCGGCAGCCAGATCGTCGAGCTGGCCGACCTGGCGGCCGACCGCTGGATGATCGACCCGACCGTGGACGGTGAATGGGACGGTCTGCGGCGCGTTTTGGGCGAGGCCGGGCTCAACCCGCCCGTCCTGCACGGGGATTACCTGACCGCCTCGTCACTGATCGCGGTCGGTGAGGCGATAGCACCCTGCCAGCCGACCTCGGTCCCGCGCGAGGACATGGTCGTACGGCCGCTGCGGGACGACCCGTTGGCGGTGCGGCTGCTGCTGTTCTCGCGGCCGGGGGCGTACGAGGGCGCGGGCATCGTGGGCCCTGGCATCGCAGGACCTGACACTGCGGGCCCTGGCGCTGTCGCGAGCGCGGGCGGTGACGCGAGCGCAGAGGGTGACGGGGACGGTCCCGGAGGCGCCGAGGTGTACGCGGACCTGGAGGCGGCCTACCGCGAGGCGGCGTTGCAGGCCGTCGTGTACCGCCAGTGGCTGATGCGCAACAAGAGCCCGCTGCTGCACGCGCCCGCGGCCTGAACGTCCGATCCGAGCGCCGGCCGACCCGCGCTTCTCCCTCCCTTCGCATCCCTTCCAACATGCCCCCTCGAACAGGGGGTTAGTAATTCACGTAGGCACCTGCTAACTTTTCTTTGCATGTGCAGGAGGTCGCGATGAGCCCACCCGTGCCCACGGGCGACGAACTGGTGCGCGTACTGGCGACGCTGTCCAACCCCCACCGACTGCGCGTCGTCGCGGCACTCGCCGGGGGACGCAACTACGTCAGCCGGCTGGCCAGGGAGCTGGACATCAGCAGGGCGTTGCTCCAGGTCCACCTCAAGAAGCTCGAAGCCGCCGGTCTGGTGACCTCGCGGCTGGAGCTGTCGGACGACGGGAAAGCCATGAAGTTCTACGAGGTGAACGCGTTCGCGGTCGTTCTGACGCCGCAGGACATCGTCACCGCCGTACAGACGCTGAGCAGTCAGAGCACGCAGGGCAATCAGGGCAATCAGAGCAACCAGAGGGACGACAGAGAAGAGAAGGGGGCCGTCTGATGGACGACGAACAGGCGTGGCAGGAAGTCATCGGAGCGATAGGGCTGTTCGCGATCCTGCTGATCGTGGTGACGCTGACCCTGTGGCACTTCACCGTGGGCCGCCGGACCAGGGAGGTCAGGGCCGACGAGAACGAGTACCGCCAGCTCGCCGCCCAGGCGGTGGAGGGCCAGCAGCGTACGGAGAAGCAGCTCGCCGACCTGGGCAGGCAGCTCACCGATCTGCAGAGCCGTACCGGATCGCTGGAACGGATCCTCAAGGACGTCGAATAGCCCGGCCACCGAGCCGCACACAACCCCGGGCCGCCGAGCGGCAACTCGACGACCCGGGCACAGAAGGACGCTCCACTCGCCGAACGGCGAGCTCCACGGATACGACCCTCCAAGTGAAGGAGAGCAGCTCATGCTGCGCCGAATCAAGTCAGAACCCACGGGACCCGGCGAACGCGCCGCACCGGCCGACCGCCCCGGACTGGTCGAGTCCGTCGCCGGCTGGTCCGCCGGAAACCGCACGGCGGCCATCGCCGCGTGGCTGCTCCTGGTCGTCGTCGCCGTCCTGTCCTCCTCCCTGTTCCCCGGGGAACAGGTCAGATCGACCGACCCCGGCGAGGCGGGCCGGGGCCAGCGGATGATCTCCGCGCAGAACGCCGGGGACTCCATACGCGAGAACGTGATGATCCGGGCAGGGGAGGGCGGGACCCCCGCGACCCGGCGCGCCGCCACGAAGGACCTGGTTACGGCGTTGCGCGCGGTGCCCGACGCGGCGAAGGACGTCGGGTCGCCGCTCGGCGCGGACGGTGGCCGCTGGGTCTCGCAGGACGGCACGGCCGACCTCGTCACGTTCGAAATCGCCGGTCCCGACGCCGAGTTCGCCGCCCACAGGCAGACCGCCTTCGACGCCGTCGAGAAGGTGGTGCGACAGCACCCCGAGGCGCGTATCGACCAGGCCGGTGACTCCAGCCTCTCCTCGGCGGTCGACGACGGCATCAAGGACGACATGAGGCGCGCCGAGACCACCTCGCTGCCGCTCACCGTCGTCATCCTGCTCGTCGTCTTCGGCTCGCTCGTCGCGGCGGGGATCCCGCTGCTGCTGTCGGCGACCGCCGTCGCCGCCGCGTTCGGGCTGCTGGACACGCTCGGCCGGTGGGTGCCGTTCAACAGCGCCGCCTCCGCGATCGTGCTGCTCATCGGCATGGCCGTGGGCATCGACTACTCGCTGTTCTATCTGCGCCGTATCCGCGAGGAGCGAGCGGCCGGGCGCTCGGTCCAGGAAGCGCTGCGGGTCGCGTCGCGCACCTCGGGCCACGCGGTCGTGGTGTCCGGGCTGACCGTGATGGTGTGCATGACCGGGTTGCTGTTCACGGGTGTCGACGTCTTCAAGGGGCTCACGCTCGGCACCGTCCTGGTGGTCGGTCTCGCGGTGCTCGGCTCGGTGACGGCGCTGCCCGCGCTCGTGGCCGCGCTGGGGGACCGTGTCGATCTGGGCAGGATCCCGTGGCTGGGACGGCGGCGTACGGCCGCGGGCCGGTCGCGGATCTGGACGGCCGTGGCGGGCAAGGTCGTACGCCGTCCGCTGCTCACCGGCGGTCTGGCGGCGCTCCTCCTCGCCGCCATGGCGCTGCCGGCGCTCGGGCTGCACCTCCAGGACGCCACGCAGATCCAGAGCCTGCCGCGCGGTGTCTCGGCGGCGGCCGACGCGGGCGCCCGGATGCAGCGGGTGTTCCCCGGGGTTACCACGCCGGCGCGCGTCGTGGTGTCGGACAACGGCCCCGAGGCGCGGGCGGCGGCCGACGAGCTGCACGAGCAGGCCGCGGGGAGCGACGGGGCGCTGCGTGAGCCGATCACGACGGTGCCGGTCGGCGACATGCTGGTGGTACGGGTGCCGCTGGCCGGGGCCGGTACGGATCCGGAGTCGATGCGCGCCCTGGAATTCCTGCGGGAGCGGGCGGTGCCCGCGACGTTGGGGGCGGTGCGGGGGGCGGAGGTCGCGGTCGCGGGCCGGACCGCCATGCCGTACGACTTCACCCGGCAGGTGAACGCGCGGACGCCGCTGGTCTTCGCCTTCGTCCTCGTCCTGGCCTTCGTCCTGCTGGTCGTCGCCTTCCGCTCGCTCGCCCTGCCGCTCGTGTCGATCGCGCTGAACCTGCTGTCGATCGGGGCGGCGTACGGGGTGCTCGTCGCGGTCTTCCAGGGAGGCCGGCTGGAGTCGCTGCTCGGCTTCAACGCCTATGGGGGCGTGGTGAGTTGGCTGCCGCTGTTCATGTTCATCATTCTGTTCGGGCTGAGCATGGATTACCACATCTTCATCCTCAGCCGGATCCGCGAGCGGTGGACCGGTTCGCCGGGCGGCCCCGACTCCACCCGCGAGGCGATCGTCGGCGGTATCGCCGCCAGCGCGGGGGTCGTGACCAGCGCCGCCGCCATCATGGTCGGGGTCTTCTCGGTCTTCACGACGCTGTCCTCGATCGAGTACAAGATGCTCGGTACGGGGATGGCGGTGGCGATCCTCATCGACGCGACGGTGGTACGGGGCGTACTGCTGCCGGCGGCGCTCGCGCTGCTGGGGGACCGGGCGTGGACGCTGCCGGGGCGGCGGGGGCGGTCGGCCGGCCGTCGTGAGACCGACGCCCATGCCGTCGACCGTCAGACGTACGGCCCGAGCACGACCCGCGCCTGATCGCGGGCGAGCCCGAGGGCGTCGGGGAAGATGCCCAGGCCGTGGGCCACGAGCGCGCCCTCGTGCAGGAGCATGAGCGTGCGGGCGAGGCGGTCGGCCGTCTCGGACGGGGTCGCCTCGCCCGGCGCCAGGACCTCCCGCGCGAGGCTGGTGAACAGCTCCAGCATCCACGCCTTCTGATCGGTGATCAGGGTGTACGCCGGATGCCCCGGATCGTCGATCTCGGCGTGGGCGTTGACCATGCTGCACCCCCGTGAGCCGTTCGCCTCCGCCCAGGCGCGCGAGGCGTCGAAGACCGCGAGCACGTGCTCGGCGGGTGACGGGGGAGCGGCGGCCAGCCGCTCGTCGAGGAGGGCGCGCCAGCGTTCGTCGCGGCCGGCCAGATACTCGACGACGATCTGCTCCTTCGAGCCGAACCGGTCGTACAGCGTCTTCTTGGTGACCCCGGCCTCGGCGGCGATGCGGTCGACGCCGACGGCGTTGATGCCGTGCTCGTAGAACAGCCGCGACGCGGCGTCCAGGGCGCGGCGCGCGCCGGGGGTCAGGACGATCCGGCGCGGGGTGCGGCTCACGCTCTCGTTCACGCTCATGGCGGCAAGTATACCGATCTGTATAGTGGGGCGAGTGAGTAAACAGATCGGTATACCTCTCTCGTCCGTCACGGGTGGTGTCCTGCCGTGAACCTTCTTCTCTCCGTCGCGTTCGTCGTCTGCTGGAGCTCGGGCTTCATCGGTGCCAAGCTCGGCGCCGGCAGCGCCGACGCCGTCACGATCCTGATGTGGCGCTTCCTGCCGCTGGCCCTGGTCCTCGGGGCGGTCGCCGCCGTCCGCGCCCGCGCGGCCTGGCGCGGGCTGACGGCGCGCGGTCTGCTGCGGCAGTGCGTGATCGGCGCGCTGTCGCAGAGCGGCTACCTCCTCACGGTCTACTACGCGATCCAGCTCGGCGTCTCCAGCGGCACGACCGCCCTGATCGACGGGACGCAGCCGCTCGTCGCGGGCGCGCTGGCCGGACCGCTGCTGCGGCAGTACGTCTCCCCGCGCCAGTGGCTGGGGCTGTGCCTCGGCGTGACGGGAGTGCTCGTCGTGACGTCGGCGGACGCGGCGGCGGTACGGGGCGTGCCGCTGTGGGCGTACGCGGTGCCGTTCCTCGGCATGCTGTCGCTGGTCGCCGCCACGTTCCTGGAGAGCCGCACCCGTGAGGCGGTCGCGCCGTCCGTCGCGATGACGATCCACTGCGGCACGAGCGCCGTCGTCTTCACCGCCCTCGCCGTCGCCGCGGGCGCGGCGGTGCCGCCCGCCGAGACATCCTTCTGGCTCGCGGTCGGCTGGCTCGTACTGCTGGCGACCTTCGGCGGATACGGACTGTACTGGCTGGTTCTGCGCCGCTCCGGGGTGCTGCGCGTGAACACCCTGATGTTCCTGATGGCGCCGGTCACGGCCGTATGGGGCGCGATCATGTTCGGCGAACCCTTCGGCCCGCAGACGGCCGCCGGGCTGGCCGTCGCGCTGATCGCGGTGGCGGTGGTACGAGGCGGGGCGCGCGGTCCTGGGGAGGCTGCCGCGCACAGTTCGGGGGAGGCTGCCGCGCCGGGTCCGGGGGAGGCTGCCGCGCAGGGTCCGGCAGGCGACCCGGCGGCCGGTGGAAACTCCGGTGACGCGCGGGCCCGCCGCGCGGACAATGGCACGCGGGCATGACCGCGACGGCCTTCGGCGCATCTCACGCGTCACCCCGTGACCGATCGATCCACCTCTGGCAAGGAGCGACCCCATGGTGCGGCGCACAACCGTCCCCAGCCTCTTCCCGCCGCCCGGCTACGCGCACGCGGCCGTGGTCGAGACCGGCAGGCGTCTGGCGTTCATGGCCGGATCCGTACCGCTCGACAAGGACGGCACCCTCGTCGGACCGGGCGACTTCGCCGCGCAGACCGAGCAGGTCCTCGCGAACCTGGAGACCGCGCTGCACGCCATCGGCAGCGATCTGAGCCGGGTGATCTCCACCGACGTGTACGTGGTGTCGTCGGACCCGGGCGATCTGAGCCGGGTCTGGGACGTGGTCCACGCCTCGGGTCTCACCACGGGGCCGCCCACCTCCACGCTGCTCGGGGTCGCCTGCCTCGGCTACACGGGCCAGTTGGTGGAGATCACGGCGGTGGCCGAGGCCGACGGAGCGACGGACTCGGGGGAGTGAGGGCGGCCTCCCTCAGAGCGGGAGTCGCGGCTCTCACCGCCCTCGCCGCTCTGGCCGGCTGTTCGGCAGGCCCCGGCTCCGGCTCCGGCCCCGGCTCCGCCGCCGACGAGGCGCCCGACACCTCCGCGTACACCGACGGCAGCCGCGTGCCGAAGGTCGAGAAGGAATGGGACATCCCGGAACTGCCCCTGGCCCGCTACGAGTTCAGCGCCGACGACACCAAGCGCACGAGCCAGGCCCAGGCGCGCGGGGCGGAGCGCTGCATGGCCGGCTTCGGCTTCACCGGCTTCTCCCTCGACCCCACCAGGCCCGTCCTGGTCGACAGACAGGCGTCCGTCGCCGCGCTGGTGGCGGTGGCGATGGCGACCCCGTTCGGCGAACTCGACCTCGACGAGGCGCGGCGCTGGGGCTACGGATGGGACCCGAAGTCACCCGGCGGGGACAGGGAGAAGGGCCGCACGGTGACCGAGGCGCAGTATCAGGTGCTCTACAACCCCGACCGCTCCGCCGACCTCACCGTCAAGGGCCGCAAGGTCCCCGAGGGCGGCTGCTTCGGCCAGGCGTCGGCGCGGCTCACCGAAGGGGTCGAGGACCCGACCCGGATGTACACCTACACGTCGAGCCGGACCCAGGCGCTGGCCAAGAAGGCGCGGAAGGATCCCGACGTGAGTGAGGCGCTGCGCACCTGGGCGGCGTGCGTCGAGGACAGGGGCTTCAAGCGGTACAAGGGCCGCGAGGAAGCCTTCCGCGACGAGGCATGGGACCGGGGCGACGACGGCAACACCCGCCGTACGCGACGGGAACGGGACACGGCCGTCGCCGACATCGAGTGCGCGCGCGAGCACAACACGGTCGGGGTGTGGTGGGCCGGCGAGGCGCGGGCGCAGTCCGCCGACATCGAGAGCCACCGGGAGCGGTACGAGGCGGTGCGGCGCGACCAGGACGTCGTACGGGCCAACGTCCGCGACGTGGTGGGGGATTGACGGGGGATGGACGGGGATTGAGCGGAATCTGAGCGGGACCTGAGCGGGATCTGAGGGCGGACCGAGACGGTCCGCCACCGGCCGCGCTCGGGTCCCGTCGGGTCCGGTCGGGTCCGCTCCCGCCCGCGCGGTAGGGGAAACCCGACCACCAAGTCTCGACCTGGCCGTGCTGACCCCGACAGGCCCCGGCGGCTGCAATGTCGAGGTGATTACTCGGCGAATCGAACGCGACAACAGCAGGTCGGCGGCACCCTGGCGGTGGCCCGTGGGATGGCTGCTCGCCGCCGTGTGGGCGGCGGCCTTCCCCCTCGTCTCCGAGGTGGGGACGCACCGCGTCTGGGGCGGCTGCGCGGCCGTGGGATACACGAGCGCCGCCGTCGCCGCACGGGTGCTGCCGCGCCCGCGCGCGGTGCGGGTCCCGGTGGCGGTGGCCCTGGCGGGCGCGGTCGTACTGCCACTGCTGCTCCTGGTCCTCACCGGCCAGGCGCAGTCCGAGGTCGATGTCGTCGAGCGGTCCGGCCGGCTGCTGTACGAGCGGGGGACCCCGTATCTGGACGCGCCCCGACGGGTGGAGGAGTACACGCCGTATCTGCCGGGGATGGCGCTCCTGGGGATCCCCCGCGCGCTGCTCGGTGAACACGGCTGGGTGGCCCGGTACTTCGGCGACGCCCGGGTGTGGTGCGCGGCGGTGTTCCTGGCGTGCCTGGTGGCGAGCCGGGGAGTCGTACGGCGGCCCGGCGGCGGGGCCCAAGTGCGCGGTGGGGACGAGCGGTTCGGTACCGCGACGGCCGCGCTGATCGCCTCGCCGGTCGTGGCACTGCCGCTGTGCGTCAGCGGAGTCGACCTGCCACTGGCCGGGCTGTGCGTGCTGGCCGTCGCCTTCGCCGTACGTGGGCGGCCGGTGGCGGCCGGGCTGGTGCTCGCCGCCGCGTGCTCGCTCAAGTGGACGGCCTGGCCCGCGATTCCGGTCGTCGTCGCGCTGCTCGGCCAGGTGCGGGGCGCCCGGCCGGCGCTGCGCTGCGCGGGTACGGCGGTTGCCGGTACGGCCCTGCTCATCCTGCCGGGCGCGCTGCTCTCACCCGGTCCGATGGCCGAGCAGGTGCTCGCCTTCCCCACCGGGCGGGGCGAGTTGGCGACCCCGGCGGCCAGCCCGCTGCCCGGCCGGCTGCTGGCGGAGCAGGGCGCCATGGGGTGGGCGGCGGCGGTGACCCTGCTCGTGTGCGGTGCGATCGGCGTCGGCGTCTCACTGGCCCTGCGACCACCACGGGACGCGGTGGGGGCCGCCGACCGGCTGGCGCTCGGCCTCACGACCGCGTTCCTGCTCGCGCCCGCCGGGCGGTTCGGCTATCTGGCGCTGCCCGTGCTGCTGGTGGTGTGGGCGCGGTCGGTGGACACGGTGGCGCCGCCGGTGGGAGAGGGCGGCACCGGGGGCGTGGGGGCCGGCGCGGGCGGCACCGGGCGTGCTTCGGCCCGCACGGCCCGCATAGGTGGCACCCAGGGTCCGTCAGCGGGTCGTGTCGGCGCTGGTGGTACCCGGCGTGTGCCGGTCGGCCGTGTCGGCGCGGGGCGGCGCTCATGAGTTCAACTCTCGTCATCACCAACGACTTTCCGCCCCGCCAGGGCGGCATCGAGACCTTCGTGCACGCCCTGACCTCCCGTATGCCGCCCGACCGCGTCGTCGTCTACACGTCGAGCGAGCCGGGAGCCGCCGCGTACGACGCCACCCTGCCCTTCCCCGTCGTACGGGACCGAGCCCACACCCTCCTTCCGACCCGGCGCGTCACCCGGGCCGTGATCGAGACAGCCCGGAGCCACGGCTGCGACCGGGTCTGGTTCGGGGCGGCGGCCCCGCTCGCGTACATGGCGCCCGCGCTGCGGCGCGACGGGATACGGCGCATGGTCGCCACCACGCACGGCCATGAGATCTGGTGGGCCCGTACGCCCGGTGCGCGGCAGGTCCTGCGGCGGATGGGCGGGCAGGTGGACGTCGTCACCTACCTCGGTGAGTACACCCGCTCGCGCATCGCCCCGGCGCTCGGCCCCGGCGCGCGGACGAGCCGCCTCGTACCGGGAGTGGACGCGGCGACGTTCCGGCCGGGCAGCGCCGCCGACGATCACCAGCACCGCGTCCGGGCCCGGCACGGGATCGAGGGGAAGAAGATCATCCTCTGCGTCTCACGCCTCGTCACCCGCAAGGGCCAGGACATCCTCGTACGGGCGCTGCCGCTGATCCGGCGGGCGGTACCGGACGCGGTGCTGGTGATCGTCGGCCAAGGCCCGGACGAACGGCGGCTGCGCGCACTCGCGCGCCGGTACGCGGACGGCGCCGTCGTCTTCGCCGGCGGCAGGAACCATACGGAGACGGCGAGTTACTACGCGGCGGCCGACGTCTTCGCGATGCCGTGCCGTACGCGGAAGGGCGGCCTGGAGGCGGAGGGGCTCGGCATCGTCTTCCTGGAGGCGGCGGCGAGCGGGCTCCCGGTGGTCGTCGGCGACTCCGGGGGAGCGCCTGACGCCGTGCTGGACGGGCGCACGGGGCGGGTGGTCGACGGCAGGGACGTGACGGCGGTGGCGGAGGCACTGACGACGCTGCTGCTCGCACCTGAGCGGGCGCGCGAGTTGGGGGAGGCCGGGCGGCGGTGGGTCACGGAGGAGTGGTCCTGGGAGGCGTCGGCGCGACAGCTGACGCGCCTCCTCGAACCCTGACTCCCTCGAACCCTGACTCCCTCTCGAACCAGGGCGAACCTCGGTCGAACCCCCGAACGGATTCTGCTCACACCCCGAACGGGCCCCCGAACGGCCCCCGATCGCACCCTTGATCGCGCTCCTGACCGCACCCTCGACCGCGCCCCTGAGAACCGCGAGCGCCCTCAACCCCGCCCCCCGTCCGTGTCTTCTCGCAGCGCTACGCCGTCTCGCCGCGCAGATGCGCCAGCACCGCGAGTACCCGCCGGTTGCCCTCCGTCGGGTCGAGGTCCAGCTTCATGAAGATGTTCCCGGCGTGCTTGACCACCGACGCCTCGGTCACCGTCAACCGCTGCGCGATCGTCTGGTTGTTGAGCCCTTCCGCCATCAGTCCCAGGACCTCCCGCTCGCGCGGCGTGAGCCGGCGCAGCGGGCGGCTCCGGGCGTGCTGGACGAGCAGGACCCGTACGACCTCCGGGTCGATGACCGTCTGCCCGTCGGCCACCCGCCGCATCGCGTCCAGGAACTCCGAGACCTCCCCGACCCGGTCCTTGAGCAGATAGCCCAGTCCGGCGGCCTCCGATTCGCCCGCGCCACCGAAGAGTTGGGTCGCGTACGCGGTCGCGACGTACTGCGACAGCACGAGCACCGGCAGCCCGGCGTGCCGGGCCCGTAGCTCCAGCGCGGCCCGCAACCCCTCGTCGCGCTGGCCCGGCGGCATCCGGACATCGGTGATCACGAGGTCCGGGAGGGCGGGGCGCGCGTCGTCCACAGCGCGCGCCAGCGCCTGCGCGTCGCCGACGGCGGCGATCACCTCGTGTCCGCCACGGGTCAGCAGCTCGGTGAGCCCCGCCCGTAGCAGTACGGAGTCTTCCGCCAGTACTACGCGGAGCACGGCACCTCCATCCGGACCCTCGTCGGGCCGCCCACCGGACTGGACACCACCAGTCTGCCTTTCAGGATCGCCGCACGGTCCGCGAGACCCTGCAGACCCGCGCCGGCGGCGGGGACCGCCCCGCCGCTGCCATTGTCGGTGATCACGAGAGTCAGCCGGCCGTTCCGCAGCCTGCCGACGACGGACATCTCGCTGGCGTCGCTGTGCTTGGCCGCGTTCGTCAGCGCCTCGGTGACCGTGAAGTACGCGACCGTCTCCACCGCGTCGGGCAGCCGGCGCGGCAGGTCGATGTCGACACCGACCGGGATCGGGCTGCGGAGCGCGATCTCCGCGACGGCGGCGTCCAGGCCGTGGTCGGTCAGGACCTGCGGATAGATGCCGCGCACCAGGTCACGCAGTTGCGTCAGCGCGAGTCGCGCCTCGCCGCGAGCGCGCGCCACCAACTCCGTGGTGGGCGACCCGCTCTCCCGCAGCTCCAGCTCCGCCAGCCCCAACGTCATGGTGAGCGCGACCAGTTGCTGCTGCGCCCCGTCGTGCAGATCCCGCTCGATACGGCGCCGCTCGGCCTCGAACGCGTCGGCCAGCCGGGCGCGCGACCGGGTCAACTCGACGACCTGGCGCTCCTCGTCGCGGGGCGACAGCAGGAACACCGCCGTCCTGACCTGCGCCCCGGCCAGCAGGCCCGCCGCGTACGCGCACAGGGCGAGGGCGACGAGTCCGGCGGCGGTGGCGGGCAGGGCGTGCAACGGGCTCTCGATCGCCCTGCCCGGGATGAGCATCACGCTGTCCGGAGCCACGGCCCGGACGATGAGCGGCGCCGCCGTCAGGACGACGGCGAACGTCAGCCCGATCGCCACGCCGAACCCGGCGAGCGCGAAGACGACGCCGGACACCACGACGTATCCCAGCTCGCGCCAGGTCGACCGCTCCCGCAGCCGGGCGCTCAGCCGCGCCCGGCGGCCGGCGCCGGGCAGCGAACGGTGCGGGTCCAGGACGGGCACCGGCTCGACCAGCCGCAGCCGGCGCCGCTCCAGCGCGGCCACGGGGATGCCGAACACCGTGGCGGCCAACAGGAGCACGAGGCCCACGCCGATGACGGACAGGATGACGCCGAAGACGGCCAGGGCCGTCAGAACGACCACGTAGGCGAGGCCGGTGAGCGCGCCGCTGAGCAGAAACGCCCACGCGCGCCAGGGCCAGCTCGACAGGAGGAAGCGCAGCGGGGGCTGTCTCATGGCGCGCCACACGGCGACACCGGAGACCGTCGCCTCCCGTTCCGCTTCCCCTTCCGCTGCGGAGCCCGTTTTCAGGTCCGGCCCAAGCGGCTCGTCCGACTCATCCGATATACGCACCAGGTCAGGGTACGAAACGGGGCGCGCCGCCCCGCCTTCGCGGAGGGCCGCTCAGCCGGGTGGCACCACGAGCCCCGTCTCGTACGCCAGGATGACGAGCTGGACCCGGTCGCGGGCGTCGAGTTTGGCCAGCAGGCGGGTCAGATACGTCTTGGCGGTGGCGACGCTGATCGACAGCTCGGCCGCGATCTCGGTGTTGGACAGACCACTGCCCACGAGGACCAGCACCTCGCGTTCCCGGTCGGTGATGCCGGTGACCGTGCGCGGGGCGGGACGCGACGTGGGGCGGCCCGCGAACTCCTTGATCAGGCGACGGGTGACGCTCGGCGCGATCAGGCCGTCGCCGCTCGCCACCACCCGGATCGCGGCGAGGATGTCGTCCAGCGCCATGTCCTTGACGAGGAAACCGGCGGCTCCCGCGCGCAGCGCGCCGTACACGTGATCGTCCTCGTCGAACGTCGTCAGCACGATGACATGCGTGGTGCCGGGCCCCGCAGTGATCTGCCGAGTGGCGCTGATGCCGTCCGTGCCGGGCATCCGGATGTCCATCACCACGACGTCGGGGGCGAGTTCGGCGGCCAGCCGTACGGCCTCGGCGCCGGTGCCCGCCTCGCCGACGACGTCGAGGTCGGGCGCGTCGGTGATGACCATGCGCAGCGCGGCGCGGACGAGGGGCTGGTCGTCGGCGAGTACGACGCGTACGGGCGCGGGGGCGCTCACGCGCCGACCCCCACCGGCACCGGCAGCCGCGCCGTCACCCGGAAGCCGCCCTCGGGGCGGGGTCCGGCCGAGAAGTCGCCGTGCAGCAGGGCCGCGCGCTCGCGCATGCCGACGAGACCCCATCCTTGGCCCTTACCGCTGCGCCCGTGCCCGCGCCCGTCCCAGCGCCCGTCCCAGCGCCCGTCGTCCGTGATCTCGATGGAGAGTTCGTCGGTGCGGGAGTCGACGCTGACGCGGCAGGACCGGGTGCCAGCGTGGCGTACGACGTTGGTGACCGCCTCCTGGATGATGCGGTACGCCGCGATGTCGATCTCCGGCGGCAGCGGGCGCCGTTCCCCGTGCCAACGCACCTCGACGCGGACCCCTGCTGCCGTCGTCGTCGCGGCCAGCCGCTCGACGTCGGCGAGACCGAGGGCGGGACCGAGGGATGCGCTGTCGCCGTACGCCAACCCCTCTGCGTGTTCGGGGAGTTCGGGCTCCGCCTGCCGCAGCGCGCCGAGCATCCGGCGCAGCCCCGCCAGCGTCTCGCGCCCCGCCGTCTCGATACTGCCCAGCGCCTCACGCGCGGCGACGGGCTGCGTCTCGATGACGCGGGCCGCCGCGCCCGCCTGGAGGGCGATGATGCCGATGCTGTGCGCGACCGAGTCGTGCATCTCGCGCGCGATCCGCAGCCGCTCGGCGGTGACCGCCTGCGCCGCCTCCTGGACGCGGGACTTCTCGGCGTACTCCCGCGCCTGGTGGGTGGAGTTGCCGATGAGCCAGGCGATGGCGGCGGTCATCGCGACGGCCAACTCGGCCGACGTACCGACGTTCCACCCGCACACCAACCGCACGGTCAGATAGCCGACCAGTGTGCCGAGCGCCATCGCGAGGGCGACGAGACCGGTCCGGCGTGGCCGGGTGGCGGCGACGACATACAGCGCGACGTCGACCGCGAGGAACTGCGCGAGCGGAATCTCGCCCACCCCCAGCGGAGTCGTCGCCACGACGGAAGCGGCGAGCAGCCGGCCCATCGCCGCCACCGGCCGATGGGCCAGCAGTCCGCACCCCCACAGCGCCAGCGCGGTGCCGGCCGCCATCATCACCAGGCCGTCCCACCGGTAGAACACGACTCCGGCCATGACCGTCGCCGCCTCCTCGCCGGGCAGCCTCAGCCGCATGAGGAAGGTGAAGACCATGCCCGCGCCCCAGGCCAGGGCGGTCCAGGTGCTCGGACGTACGCGTTTGAGCAGGGGCAACGGCAGCATGGCGGTCATGGGCCGATGCTAGCGACGCGGTCCGCGCGGGTCATCGGACCGTGGTTGTACACCCGTGGCCGACAGCCGGCGGCGCGATTGTCGGCGCCGGTCCGACGACACGCGGGGGAGCGCGCCGCCACCGTTGGCCGGGTGATCGAAGTCAACGAACTGACCAAACGCTACGGCGCCACCACCGCCGTCAAGGACCTCAGCTTCACCGTCCGCCCCGGACTCGTCACGGGGTTCCTCGGACCCAACGGAGCCGGCAAGAGCACCACCCTGCGGATGATCCTCGGCCTGAACGAGCCCACCGGCGGCTCGGCCACCGTCGACGGCCGGCCCTTCCGGGACCGTCCGCGCGGGCTGCGGCACGTCGGCGCGCTGCTCGACGCGAGCGACGTGCACGGCGGGCGCACCGCCGCCGCGCACCTCGCGGCGCTGGCGCGCGGCAATCGCATCCCGCGTTCGCGGGTGGACGAGGTGCTGCGGGAGGTCGGTCTCACCGCGGCGGCCCGGCGCCGGATCGGCGGGTTCTCGCTCGGGATGAGGCAACGGCTCGGCATCGCCGCCGCGCTCCTCGGCGATCCGCCGGTGCTGCTGTTCGACGAGCCGCTCAACGGCCTGGATCCGGAGGGGGTGAAGTGGGTGCGGGGGCTGTTCCGGCGGCTTGCCGCCGAGGGGCGCACGGTGTTCGTCTCCAGTCATCTGATGACCGAGATGGAGCACACCGCCGATCAGCTCGTCGTCATCGGCAGGGGCGAACTGATCGCGGCACAGGGTCTGAAGGACTTCGCCGCGCGCGGGGCCCGGCGGTACGTGTCCGTACGCACGCCGGACGCCGCCGCACTGGCCGCCGCGCTGAGCGACGAGGGCGCGGTCGTACGCCAGGAGGGCGGCGGCCTGCTCACGGTAACCGGGCCCGACGCGGCCCGCATCGGTGACCTCGCCTTCCAACACCGGCTACGAGTTCACGAGTTGACCACGGTCACCTCATCCCTGGAGGAGGCATTCGTGGAACTCACCGCCGAGAGTGTCGAGTACGGAGCGGGGGACCCCCGATGACCGGGAACACGTCGCACACCGTGACCACGCCGTCCACGCCACCCACGCCGTCCACGTCGTCCACGCCGCGCTTCACCGCGAGCCCCGACCCATCCGAACCCCGCCCCCGCTTCCGTGACCTCCTGGCCGCCGAATGGCTCACCCTGCGCTCCCTGCGCTCGACCGTCTGGTCCTACGTGATCGGCGCGCTGGTCGTCATCGCCTTCAACGGAGGCGCCGCGTACGACCGTTACCGCTACTGGCACGAGTACGACGCCCGGAGCAGGGCCGACTTCGCCAGCGACGGCATGGCCTTCATGTACGCCTACACCACCAACGCGGGCATCGTCATGATGCTCGTCGCCGGTGCCGTCGGCGCTCTCGCGATCACCGGTGAGTACAGCACCGGCCAGATCCGGGCGGTCTTCGCCGCCGTACCGGCCCGCCGCTCGCTGATGGCGGCCAAGGTGTGTGTCCTGACGGCCGCGATGGCCGTGTTCGGCGCGGTCGCCGCCGGGGTCTCGTTCTGGCTGACCCAGGCCATCCTGGGCGCACGCGGCGCCGGGGCGTCGATCGGCGATCCCGGCGCGCTGCGGATCGTCGTCGCCTCCACCTTGCTGGCGCCGGTCAGCGCGCTGGCGGGTGTGGCGCTCGGCGCCGTCCTGCGGCACAGCGCCGGCGCGGTGGTGAGCGTGGTGGCGCTGCTGCTGGTGCTGCCCCTGGTCCTCAGTGACGACCGGTACTGGGGCGCCGTGGTCGGTCACGCGATGCCGGTCAACGCGTGGACCCGGCTGGTCGACCTCCGGTACGACCCGTCCGCGGTCCCTTTCCCCTGGACGACCACGGGGGCGTGGGCCGTGTACGCGCTCTGGGCGACGGTCGCGGCGGTGGTGGCCGTGTGCGCGGTGCACGGCCGCGACCAGTGATGAGTGACCGGTGACCGGTGATCACTCATCACTGGTCGAGTAATCGCGTGATCGCGTCACCCCGCCCCCAGTTCACGTACTCAGACGGTCTTGACGGCCCCGCCGTCGATGAGGTGGTCCGTCCCGGTGGTGCTGCCCGCGAGGGGTGAGGCGAGGTACGCGACGAGGGCGGCGACCTCGTCGGGCCGTACCAGTCGACCCGTCACCATCCCTGTGGCGGCGGGGAGTTGGGCCACGAGCTGCTCGTGCTCCACGCCCATCGACCGGGCCAGGGCGGCACCGTAACCCTCGGGGCTCTCCCACATGTCCGTACGCACGGCGCCGGGCGAAACGGTGTTGACCCGCACTCCGAGCGGGCCGAACTCCTCGGCCAGCGCCTTGCCGAACGCCGTGAGCGCCGCCTTGGCCGTCGTGTACGGGACGGGGCCCGCGTGCGGCGTACGGGCGCCGTTGGACGAGATGTTGACGACGGCGCCGCGGCGCTCGACGAGTGGGGGCAGCGCGGCGCGGGTGGTGCGTACGGCGGCGAGGAAGTTCAGGTCGAACATCTCCTGCCACTGCTCGTCGGTGAAGGCGAGGAAGCCGCCCGTCGCTCCGTCCACGCTGTCGCCCCCGCCGACGTTGTTGACCAGCAGGTCGAGGTCGGTGAGTTCGGCCCCGGCCCGCTCGATGAGCCGGGCCGGGCCGTCGGCCGTGGAGAGGTCGACCGATATCGCGAGCGCGCCCGTGGCCTTGAGCGCGGGGGTGAGCGTGCGGGCGGCGGCCACGACGCGCATGCCCTCGGCGACGAGTGCCGTGACCACGGCCAGACCGATGCCGCGGCTGGCGCCGGTGACGACGGCTGTCTTGCCGGCCAGTTGCAGATCCATTGCGTACTCCGATACTCCGAGAGTCGAGACTGCGGCGATGCGAAAACTCTAGAACATGCAACACCAGTGTCGCAACTAGCGGAGAAAGGGCAACTGTCCCGTAGTCTTCATGCATGGCTGAACAGAAGACGCCGAAGCCGTTGCGGGCGGACGCGGAGCGGACCGTACAGACAATCCTGGCCGCCGCCGAGCGCGTACTGAGCGCCAATCCGGCGGCGACGATGGAGCAGATCGCCGAGGCGGCGGGGGTCGCCCGTACGACGGTCCATCGGCGTTTCGCGACGCGCGAGGCCCTGGTCGAGGCGCTGATCGCGTGGGCGACGCGGCAGTTCCACGAAGCGGTGGTGGGCGCCCCGGCCACGGCTCCGCCGCTGGTCACCCTCTACCAGGTGACCGCCAACGTGCTGCGCGTGAAGATCGATTGGGGCTTCGCGATGAGCGGGGCGGCGCCGCAGAACCCGGAAGTGGCACGGGCGCACGCCGACGTACTGGAACGGTGCGACAGCCTGTTCCTGCGCGCGCGACAGGCCGGCGTCCTGCGTCCGGACGCCGACCTGCTCTGGGTTCGCCAGGTGTACTACGCGTTGATCCACGAGGCGGCGCGGAACCGCGCGGACGACCCGGCGGACGGTTCGCCCGACGACTTGCCGGACGGTTCGCCCGACGGCGGGGTCGACGCGCTGGCCACGCTCGTGGTCGACACCCTGCTGCGCGGCGTCGGCGGTGCGGCAGGGTCGGGGGCCTCGCTCAGCTCTCGGTGAGCATGCCGTTGCGGAGCTTGGCCAGCGTCCGGGCCAGGATTCGGGAGATCTGCATCTGGGAGACGCCGAACTGCTCGCCGATCTGCGACTGGGTCAGTTCCTGCCCGTAGCGAAGTTCGAGGATCTGACGTTCCCGCTCGTCCAGCGTGCTCAGCAGCGGTGCGAGGCTCTGGAAGTCCTCGACCAGCTCCATGGCGGGATCGCAGGCCCCCACGAAGTCGGCGACGGACGCGCCGCTGTTGCCCGGGGCGCCCCCACCGGAGTCGGCGGGCAGGTCGAGCGAGTCGGAGTTGTAGCCGTTGGCGGCGATCAGCCCCTCGACGATCTCCTCCTCGCTCAGCTCCAGATGCTCGGCCAACTCCCGCACCGTCGGGTCCCGGTCGAGCCGCACGGCGAGCTGGTCCTTGGCCCGCGCGAGCTGTATCCGCAACTCCTGCAGCCGGCGCGGCACATGCACGGCCCAGCTGGTGTCGCGGAAGAACCGCTTGATCTCACCGACGATGTACGGCACGGCGAACGAGGTGAACTCCACCTCGCGCGACAGCTCGAACCGGTCGATGGCCTTGATCAGCCCGATCGTCCCGACCTGGACGATGTCCTCCAACTGGTCGTCCCGGTTACGGAACCGCTGCGCGGCGTACCGCACGAGCGACAGGTTCATCTCGATGAGCGTGTTGCGCGCGTACTGGTACTCGTGCGTGCCCTCTTCAAGAACCTGGAGCTGCTCGAAGAACACCTTCGACAACTCCCGCGCGTCCCGCGGCGCGACCTTCCCCGCGTCCTCGATCCACGGGAGCTCTCCGACACGCGGCCCCGTAAGAGGTTCGGCGGTTCTCGTGAACTGGGTGGACATGGACATGATTTTGATCCCCTCCCGGATCGGCGAACGGGGGGCTCGCCGACGCGACGTGTGCCCTGCCCTCTCCCACCCATGCACGCGCCGCGCACATTTCTCGCACCCGCGGACCGTCCGATTCCGTAATTGGCCGTATGAGCTACTTCAGGTACGCCGTCATGGGTGGACCGACAGCCGCGCCCGACGCGGAGAGGATGGGCCGAATTCCGGACCCCTCGCCGACGCCCGGCGACATCGCGGCACCCGAAGAACAGCCGCGGGACGGGCAGTTGGCGACGCCCACCCCACCCCTTCGGCGACACCGCCCCGCCCGATACGGTCAGACCCATGCAGCAGGAGCCACCCACCCCACCCATACCCACCCGTCCCCCCACCGCCGCACCCCGCCCCACGGGCCTGCTCGTGGCAGCCCTGGCGACCGGACTGCTGCTGGGCGCGGCGGGAGTGGGCGCGGCCTGGGCGATCACCGGAGACGGAACCGCGTCCGAACCCGGCCCGGCGACCGACGCACGCGGCGCCTGCGACGCCCTCGCCGGCTTCGACGAGTCGAAGTACTCGGCCAAGGGCAACGAGGGCCTGATGGCCCTCAACCGCTGGAGCGGCGCGATCACCCTGTCCGCCGCGGCGGCTGCGGGCGACCCGGCGTACAAACCCCTGTCGGACTCCCTCAGCCGGGCACAGAACCGCCACGCCCAGGTCTTCGACTTCGACACCCAGGTGAAGAAGGACCTGACGAAGGCCCGCGGAATCTGCGACGACATCTAGCCCCTGCCGCCCGGCCCTTCCCGGACACCCCCCGTCGCCCCCCCGCACCCACCGTCGGCCCGCAGACCGCAAAGGACCGCACCCGGCCCGTCATGCGGGCCGGGTGCGGGCGTTCGTGCGGTGGTGCCAGCCTGGGGTGGGAGTCAGGCCTTCTTGGTCTCCTAGTAATGGGGCGGGTCGGTGACCTGCAAGGACCCTCTCTGCGGGACGCTGACCTGGGCTTTTGCTGATGGTTGGCGGATGGGGTGCGACGGTCCTGATCGGGTGTCCTGCGGACTGGGGCGCCTTCCGTCGGCATAGGTGAAGGAACCCTGGGTGTTGGGCAGATGCACAACGACCCACCTTCACCGGGGAGATCGACGCCGTCGGCGACGTAAAGGTTCCGGCGGTGACCAGCTATCAGAGCCTGGCTCGGCTTCCCATTTTCCCCGCTCACAAAGGGGTCGATTACACGCCTTTCGCCCATGCGTTCAAGGATTCGGCCGTTTCGCGAATGCAGGTATCGACCAGCTCGCTCAGTTCTTCGAAGTCGTATGAAGGGAAATACTGAGGTACCAGTCCAAAGATCGGCTGTCTGAGATCAACCTTCGTGACATCGGCCCCTCGCAACAAGTTGTAGTGAATCAAAGTGTTTCGGAACTCTCGCACCGCACCATTCGTTATGACGCCTGCGGCCTCCTTGTTCAGAATGCCCTCCAGTGCTGTGTAGGATGGGCGTGACAGTGGATAGCGGGCGTCATCTTTGAGGATTTTGAGGCTTGACAACACTTGGTACAGGGTGATGTAGCGAATCTTGAATACCGTGTACTCAAGGTTGCGGGTATCCGCGCCTGCAGTGATGACCTTATCGAGAAAATTCATCCTGACTTGGAAGTCGGTCAAGGTGCCGTTGATGGCTGGCGTCGCTACTCCGTTAAAAGCTTGCGCGTAGTACGTTGAAGCGCGTACGTCTTTAGCCTTCACTTCCGGCTCGGATAGGTGGCACGCAAACGTCTCCCTTCCTTGGGTGTCCACGCGGGCGCCAAGTGCTCCGAAACATTGCCCTATCTGCTGCGTGATGCCAAGCATGTACTTGCCGTTGTCGTTCTGGAAAAGTTTCTCCGCTTCAACTCCAAGGTGAAACGCAGCAGCGTGTGAGGTGGTAACTAGGTTTCCCTCATACGTGAACAATCCCAGATCTTTCTCCCACTTCCGGGCGAGCCAGAGCCAGGTATTCCCGAGAAAATATTTGGAGTGCTTGATCGAGATTTCATCTTCGAAATACCTGAGCTGTCCGGCAGTGTATCGCTGTGTATCTTCGAAGAGCTTCAGGCTATGCCTAGCGCGAGCGCACACCTCCTCGGCTTCTTTAGAGAATCCAGTAAAAGCTGAGGGGTCGATTGCCTGGGGCTTTCTCTTTGCCTCGTGAAGCACTAGTGAAAAATACGGACTCATGCATAGAGGCATGATCCAAGATATTCCCGCAGAGTTAACTGCCTGAAAGTCGCGGAATAGCCGGCCCATGTAATCGACATCTTTCGCCACGCCAGCCTTGATGACGTCATCATTCACGGACAATCCGGCCTCCTGTGCACGTCGGGTTCCTGTCTCAGTTGTCGGACGACTGCTTGCATGCGTGTACCTGTAGTCGATCGCCGTCGGAAGCTTCTATTGCCAGCCGTCGAAGGAGACCTGTGGGCCTCCCATGAGATACCGGTGGAGTGCACTGCAGGTAGTGCGCACGAAATTTGTGGGGATCGCGTCCGCGTCAACCCAGTTGACCAGGGAGTGTTTGCGGGGCTCGCGGTTCTCGGGTTCGCCCGTCCATTCGTGGGTGGCGAAGACGACCGTGAGGAAGCCGTTGGGGGCTTCGACGCCCCAGGCGCCGTGGATGATGTGGGCGACCTTGAGGGACTCGGGCTTCACCGTGAGGCCGGTCTCCTCGTACAGCTCGCGGACCGCGGTTTCGGTGATGGGCTCGCCCGGCTCGCTCTTGCCGACGGGGAGGTCCCACATTCCCTGGGCGAACTTGGCGTTCTCGCTGCGTTGGAGGAGGACGACGCGGTTGGTGGACATGTCGTGGACGATGACCGCGGCGACCAGCAGAGTCATCGATTCGAGCGCCGGCTTGAGCGCCTTCGGCTGGTCGTCGGTCCGCTGGGTCACGGGGTTCCCTTCGTTGGGCGGGTTGTTGGGCATGTTAGGCGAGGGTTTCGCGGGCGCGGCGGGCGCGGCGGGCGAGATCTGCGGCTCCGGGCACTTTGCGCCGCTGGTAGACCGCCAGGGTGGAGCGGATCGAGGTGATGGCCTTGCGGGTGCGGTCGGAAGTCATGCCCTCCATGAGGACCACGGCCTGGGCCCAGGCCGCGACAGCCTCGTCGGCGCGGGCCTGGGCGGCGAGGCTGTCGCCGAGGTCGGCGTGGGTGAGGGCGTGAACGCGCTTGTACTTCCTGGGGTCCCAGCGGGTAAGGGCGTCCCTGTGCTGTCGTTCGGTGCCGACATGGTCGGCGAGGTCGGTCAGCGTGCGGGCGGTGTGACTGGCCACGGTGCCGGCGGCGGGGCCGCTGACGCGGGAGTAGCTGGGCTGGAGGGCACCGTCCCGTAGAAGCGAGTCTTCGGCGGCGAGAAGGGCGCGTGCGGCCAACGGATGCTCGTTGACGGCCGCGTAGGCGCGGGCGTGGGTGATGTGGAGGAGGGCTTCGGTCTGCCCGTCGACGTGTTCGACGCCTCGGGCGAGGGCGGCTTCAGCGAGATCGACGCAGTGGTGGGGTTGCTTGAGGCTGAGCGCCTGGTGGGCAAGGGCCCGCATCATCCAGGCGGCGTGGCCGTGAGGGTCGGCCTCACAGGCGAGTTGATAGCCGACCTGGTAGTAGCGCTGGGCAGCACCCTCCTGGCCGAGATCGTGGTGCTTCCACCCCGCGAGGTAGGCGAGTTCGGCGACCGCGCCAAAGGCTGCCCGGCGTAAGGGTTCGGCGGAGAAGCGCGCGCGGAGCATGGGCGCGGCGGTGTCGGCCAGATACGCGGTGACGGTGGTCAGGCCGTGGCCGCCCCCGAGGCGCTCGTCTGCGGCGCTGAAGGCCGTCGTGATCTGTCGTACGACGTCCACCTCCTCCACGCCGATCATGGACGTGCCGGTACGGGCACGGAGCATGCGGGCAGTGGCCTCGTGGTCGTAGCCGAGCGGCATCGCGACACCGGCCGTGCTGAAGACGGCGATGGCGAGGAAGCGGCGGCGCTCGACATCGGCGCGCCCCAGGTCGGTGACGGCGAGAACGGGGTCGGATTCCGCCAGTTGTTCGACCTCGCCGGAACGGAGGCCGATCTCGGTCCGGGTGATCGTGCGCCCCGCTCGGCGGGACAGTGCTTCGGCGAGGTACTGGCCTACCCGGCCCGAAGGGGAACGGGCGCCGTTCACCCAGTGCGAGACGGCCGACTTGTTGGTCTGGAGGATCTCGCCGTTCTCGGCGGCAACGCGCCGCACGTCCCTGGCGAGGGCCTCGTAGGTGCAGTCGACCGCGTCGATGGCATCGCGCAGATGGGAGTTGAGGCTTCTCTGCGCCGCCACGATCGCCTCCACTCCGGAGCTGTAAACCGCGTATACCGCTTCAACTGCCTTCCACCGTACCCACTGAGCGTGACCACAGGTTCACTTATCGGTAGCCACCCGGAACGGCGCAACCGTGATCCAGGCTCCCTCTTGGTCCGGGCGGCACCCCGAAATTCCTTACGCCCACAGCTGGTTCGGGCATTCCTGCGCCCGAATCCGGCCCAACAGAGACGGAGATACGGTGACCATCATCGACACCAAGGCCATCACGGTCGAGTTGCCCGAGGCGTTCGACCCGCGCTGGAGCCGCCTGCCCGGCGTCCAGGTCGACGGCCGACGCATCACCATCGACCCGGCCGAGTACTTCTTCCGCTTCGAGTCGAACGCGTGGCTCGTCGCCGACTGGGAGTTGGTCGAGGCCCAGCTTCTGGACGTGGACGAGACGACCGAGAGCGCGGTCGAGCAACTCGCGCTGGACTTCATCAAGCAGTACGGAGAGTCCACCTCCGACGCGGTCCGCGTTCTGGCCACCGCGCACGAGGTGTACGCGTACCTCTTCCGCGACGAACACCTGGCCGGCCTGGGCCTGCCGCAGATCACCGCCGATCACCTGCGGATGCTGCGCGAGGCGGCCACGCTGATGGCGCTGAACAAGGTCGAGTTGGACGGGCACATCTCCAACGTCGGCCCGTGCTGGTTCTTCCCCGCCGCCACCTCCGTGGTCTTCGACCTGGATGACGAGATGGGCGGGATGCTCGACGAGGTCTACCACGGCGGCTGGTTCAACGAGCACCGCCGGATCGAGTCCATCAAGGCCCACGCGGCGCTCGGCGGCCGGCTCGTGCACGGCTGCCAGTCCGTGCCGGACCAGACCGGCGGAGTCGTCGCGCCCTACGGTGCCTGCCTCGATGGCCAATTTCCGCGACAACCTGGCCGTGTTCAAGGAGGGCTGGATCGAGCAGGTTTACGCCCACCGCGTGAACCTCGCCGCGTAACCCCACCCGATCAGGCTCCGGGGCGGCCGGCACTTCTCGCCCGCCCCGGACGCCGCAGCACCCCCGGAGCCCTCTCGTGACCGCGAACCCCAGCGCCGAACTCCTCGACAACCTGCTCACCGTGGCCGGCCGGGCCACCGGCACACGTGAGGAGGTACGCGTGTGGTCCATGTCCGGCGTCGAGCGCGTGACCTTCCTCGACGGCGCCACGGCCATCTTCAAGTACGCCAAGAGGCCCTTCGACAAAGAGGACCAGGCCCTTCGCCTGGCCCGCACCCTCGGCGTCCCCGTCCCCCGGATCCACGCCTCCGCCGTCCTGGACGGCTGGCTCGGCATGCTCATGGACGACCTCGGCCCCACCGCCCGCGAGGCAGACGACCTCGACGGCGTCGCCGCGGCCGTGGTCCTGCACGGCGCCCGCACGGCACCCGCCCTGCCCGTACTCCACGAGGAACGCCTGCGTACGTTGCCCGCCCGGGCGCTGGAGCACCTCGGCAGGCTGCGCAAGGCCGAACGGTGGCAGGACACCGACGACGTGGAGGACGCACTCGACCGAATCGCCCAGGCCGCCGAGACCCGCTCCGCCGGAGCGACGACGGCGCCGTTCGGCTGGGTGCACTCCGAGTTCCACCCCACCAGCCTCCACATCGGCAAGCAGGGCTGGCGGCTGCTCGACTTCGCCCGTGCCTTCACCGGTCCCGGCCTGCTCGATCTCGCCAGCTGGCACGGCACCATCGAGCCCGCGCACCCCGCGAGCCTTCGCGTTCTCCTGGAGCGGTACGTCACCGCCGGCGGTACCCCCGAAGCCCTCGCCCGGCGCGGCGGGCTCAACGCCGAGGGCTGGGCCCTGGGTTGGCATCGCATGTGGGCCGTCGAGTGGTTCATGGAGCAGTCGGTCCGATGGATCAACGATCCGGCGACCGACCCTGCGTACACCAAGGCCGTCCGCCGCCATCTCACCGACGTGCTCGACCTTCTGGAGATCTGACGTGCTCGCCCAGGCTTCCCCCTGGCATGCGCACGCTGCCCAGCGCACCGCCAACGGACTCGCCGAACCCCTCTCCGTACCCGCGCGGATGGAGTGGACGACGAGACGCGGCCAAGGGCCCGGGGCCGAGATCCTCGGCGCCGACCTGCACGGCAAACGACTCCTGGAGCTGGGCTGCGGCCCCGGCCACAACGCCGCCCACCTCGCCACCCGCCACGGCGCCCACGTCACCGGTGTCGATCTGGTCGGGCTGCAGGTCCGTCGTGCCCGCTCCCACTACGGACGGCTGAACAACCTCACCTTCGTCGCCGGGCACGCTCTGCACCATCTGCGCGCCTCCGACGAGCAGTTCGACGCGATCTACTCCGTCTTCGGCGCTGTCGGCCTCGTCGCCCCTGAGCTTCTCCTGCCGGCCATCGCCCAGAGCCTCGCGCCCGGCCGGGTGCTCGCCTTCTCCGTCCCGCACCCGCAGCGCGGCGGCCGCGCCCCTTTCGGCGGCGACCGGCCCTGCCGCGACTTCGTCACCCTCCCCGACCGCGCCCGTCTTCCCGTCGCGCGCTGGGAGTTCGAGGCCGACCGCTGGGCGCGGCACCTCAGCCGGAGCGGGTTCCGGCTCACCTCGGCCCAGGAGTTCCACGACCCGCGAACGGGCCACTGGCCGACCACCCTGCTGATCCGCGCTCGCAAGCTCTGACCGGCGCCTTCGCCCCGACCGCTGGAGGAACCAATGCGCCCGCCCTATCTGCTCCTCGACATCGACGGCGTCCTCATCCCCTTCCCCGACGCGGACGGATCGACCCCGGCCACCCACGCCCGCCACGATGTCGTCCCCGCGGGCCGGAGCGACGACAACCCGGTCACCGTCTGGCTCCACCCCCACCACGGCCTCATGCTCATGGAAGTGATCCGTACCGGCCTGGTTACCCCCGTCTGGTGCACAAGCTGGCGCCAGGACGCCACCACCCTGATCGGGCCGCTCCTCGATCTCCCGCCTCTGCCGTACGTCGACCTGCCGCACCCTCAGATCACCACCAGCCACCCCAACGGCTACCTGTGGAAGCGCGACCACGTCGACACCTGGCTGGACGACGCGCCCGCCGTATGGATCGACGACGACTTCACCGGTCTCGATCATGAATGGGCAGCGGAGCGCACCGCCGGGGGAGCGGCGACCCTGCTAATGCAGCCCGACTCGCACCTCGGGCTGCGACCCGAGCACTTGACCGAGGTCATGACATGGCTCGGGCGGTTGCCCACCTCCCGCGCCGCCTGACGGCTGAACCCGTACGCCGCGTCCACCGTCATCACGCCGCGGAACTACGTCCCTGTGCGGACGGAGGAAAACGACCGCACCCGGTCCGTCGTACGGGCCGGGTGCGATCGGTCGTGCGGTGGTGCCAGCCTGGGGGTGGGAGTCAGGCCTTCTTGGTCTCCCAGAAGATCTTGTCGATCTGGGCGATGTAGTCCAGTGCCTTCTGGCCCGTCGCCGGGTCCGTCGAGCCCTTCGCGGCCGACAGCGCCTTCAGGGCGTCGTTGACCAGCTGGTGCAGCTCCGGGTACTTCTCGAAGTGCGGGGGCTTGAAGTAGTCGCTCCACAGCACCGAGACGTGGTGCTTGGCGAGCTCGGCGCGCTGTTCCTTGATGACCGTGGCGCGGGCCTGGAAGTGCGCGTCGTCGTTGCCCGCCATCTTTTCCTGGACGGCCTTGACCGACTCGGCTTCGATGCGGGCCTGGGCGGGGTCGTACACGCCGCAGGGGAGGTCGCAGTGGGCGCTGACCTTCACCTTGGGGGCAAACAGGCGGGAGAGCATTGAGCTGTCCTTCCTCGTGATCGTCTTCTCAGGTGGGACATTACTCCGTGAGAAGCCGGATTTCGCGAGTGCCCCCTAGGGCTTAGGACAAAAGTCCAGGGTCGGAATGGGACTGGCGGCGGAACGTACCGTGGGACCGGGAGGTGCCGGATGACCGAGCACGGGCGCGAGCCGAGAGCGCTGTTGGGGATCGCGGAGGTGTCGGGACCGTCCATGTATCCCACCCTCAGACAGGGCGATCAGCTGCTGGTGCACTACCACGCACCGGTGAAGGCCGGTGACATCGCCGTACTGAAACATCCGCTCCAGCAGGATTTGCTGATCGTGAAGCGGCTGGTCGAGCGACGCGACGGCGGATGGTGGGTGCTCGGGGACAATCCGGGCGCCGAGGGGGACAGCCGGGTGTTCGGCACCGTCCCCGGCGAGCTGGTGCTCGGCCGGGTCCGGGGCCGTTACCGTCCGCGCGGCGAGGATCAGCGGTCCGTGGCCGGGGCGGTGGCGTGGGCCTTCTCCGCGCTGCGGCCCGTGCTGTCCGACCGCTCCGTCTCCAGGCGTTTGCGGGCCCGGTAGGCGGCCACGTTGGCGCGGGTCGCGCAGCGGTCCGAGCAGTAGCGGCGCGAGCGGTTGGTCGAGGTATCGAGGTAGGCGTTACGGCACGGCGCGGCCTGGCACAGGCCGAGCCGGTCCACGCCGTACTCCGTCAGGTGGAACGCCAGGCCCATCGCGGCGATGGCGGCGAAGCCGGCCGTGGCGTTCGACGGGTGCTCGGCCAGGTGCAAGTGCCAGCGCGGATGACCCTCGTCGTCGAGGAAGTCGTGGCCCGAGATCTGCGGGCTGACGGGGAACTCCAGCAGCAGCGAGTTCAGCAGGTCGACGGCGTGCGTGGCCTCGTCCCCGTCGGCCGCCGCGAAGATCGCGCGCAGCCGGCCGCGTACGGAGCGGAAGCGGGTGACGTCCGCCTCGGTGGCGCGGCGCGACGCCTGGGTGGATTCGCCGAAGAGGGCGCGGACGGCTTCGACCGAGGTCAGCGTGTCCGTGCCGCGGGCCGGTTCCTCGGTGTTGACCAGGCGTACGGCGTAGTCCGAGTAAGAGGCCAGTTCCACTTGTAGTCCTTACGGCAGCGGTCTAGGGTCGGCGTAATAGCTGGTCTTGCGTACAGGGTATTACGGAGCGGAGGGTTTCGATGGTGGACACGGGCACGGGGACGGGTGTCGCGGCGGACGCGGGGACCACCGCGGGCGGGGCGCCCGCGCCCGCGCGGGCCGACTGGCGGGCCTGGCAGGACAGCTGGGACCGCCAGCAGGAGTGGTACATGCCCGACCGCGAGGAGCGCTTCCGGGTGATGCTCGACATGGTCGAGGCCCTGGTCGGCCCCGAACCGCGGGTGCTCGACCTCGCCTGCGGCACGGGCAGCATCTCCGACCGGCTGTTCCAGCGGTTCCCGGCGGCCACCAGCACCGGCGTCGACCTCGACCCCGCGCTGCTCGCCATCGCCGGCGGTTACTTCGCCGACGACACCCGGCTGACACTGGTGCGGGCCGACCTCAAGGACCCCGACTGGACGGCGAAGCTGCCGTACGACTCGTACGACGCCGTCCTCACCGCCACCGCGCTGCACTGGCTGCACAGCGAACCGCTGGCCGTGCTGTACGGACAGGTCGCCGGCCTCGTCCGGCCCGGCGGCGTCTTCATGAACGCCGACCACATGACGGACCCGGGCACGCCCCGTATCAACGAGGCCGAACGCGCCCACCGGCACCGGGAGATGGACCGCGCCAAGGCCGAGGGCGCCCTCGACTGGGCCGACTGGTGGGACCTCGCCGGCAAGGACCCGGTGCTCGCGGGGCCGACCGCCGAGCGGTTCGCGATCTACGGCGAGCACGCGGACGGCGACACCCCCTCCACCGAATGGCACGCGAAGACGCTCATCGACGCGGGCTTCGGCGAGGCGCGCCCGGTCTGGTCCTCGCCGTCGGACTCACTGATGCTCGCCCTGAAGTAAGCCAGAAGCAGAGGGGTGTCACGGGCCGTCAGGTCC
>NZ_JBHUZM010000097.1:0-29564 GCF_042667665.1 Streptomyces sp. NPDC057307
CGGCATGGCTCCGCCATGCCTCCCTCCTCCGCCTTGCGATCGCACGCACCAGACCCCGCTCCCTTATCCGGCCTGATCGGCAAGACACCCCCTAGGATCTGCGGAACCCGGCGGGCACCGGTCCGCAGCAGGCCAGGGAGCGAATCGTGCAGATCCCCCACGACACCCGCAACGCCCTTGAGACCGTCGTCAGTCTCGTGAACACGATCCCCGAGGCCGACGGCGCGGACGGGATTCCCGATGTGGAGGCCCTGTACGGCTTCGCACAGGCCCACCGCGTGAGTGGTGTGGGCGACCTCGGGCCCCGCGATCTGCGGGCCGTACAGGCCGTACGTGCGCGCTTCGCCGAGGTGTTCGCCGCGCCCGGTCCCCGTGAGGCCTCGGAGCTGCTGAACGATCTGGTGGCCGCCGCCGGGACGACCCCGCAGCTGACGGACCACGACGGCTACGACTGGCATGTGCACTATTTCGCGCCGGACGCGTCGATGGCCGACCATCTCGCCGCCGACTGCGGTATGGCACTGGCGTTCATCGTGGTGGCGGGCGAACAGGAACGGCTGAGGCGCTGCGAGGCGCCGGACTGCGGGCACGCCTTCGTCGACCTGTCGCGCAACCGCTCCCGCCGTTACTGCGACAGCCGCACCTGCGGCAACAGGCTGCATGTGGCCGCCTACCGGGCGCGCCGCAAGGAAGCGGCCGACTGAGCGTCACAGCAGGAACAGATCATGGACCGCCGCCATCAGCAGCAGGGTGCCGATCACCGCCAGGAAGATCATCAAGGGCGGCTGGGAGAGCGCGAAGAGGCAACCGCGCGGCTCTTCGGTGGGTGCGGGGGTTTGACCCCGTGAGGTATCGAGCATCGCGGGGTGATCATGACGCAGCGGGCGGTCCGCCGAACAACCAACACGCGTCCCGGCCAGGCGAGTTCGTCAGATTCACGGCAAACGTCCACCCCCTGAGACGGACGGGCCTCCGGGAGGCTCCCGGTCAGATGCCGTGCTTCTTGAGGATGGCCTCGACATCGCTGAAATCGTCGCCGGAATCCTTGCCTGCGGGCTTCTTCGCCTTGGCCGCCTTCGGCTGCGCGACGGGGGCCGCGGACGCGCCGAGCGAGGGGGCGGAGGCGGTGGGCGCGACCGCGTCGCGCTGCGCGGCCTTGGCCGCCGCCCGGCGTTCCTTACGGGTCCCGACGCCCGCGCGCCGCTCCACCATCCGTGTCGTCATGAAGAGCAGCCACGAGAATCCGAGGAGCCCGACACCCAGCCAGGCGGTCGGGCTGAACGCCTTGTCGGCGAGCCACTGGACCACGCCGGTCATCACGAGCGCCACCGGCACCAGCGAGTAGGCGGCGATCCTGGTCGCCGCCAGGAAACGCTTGCGGTACGCGGTGACCGCCGCGATCCCGAGGCCGGCAGCGGACACCGCGGAACAAATGGTCTCGGCAATCATCCGGTCCTCCAGGCGTGGCGCCGTCGTCGGTCGTGGGCACTCTCGTCGAGCGTGTCGGTGTTCGCCGACATGTCGACCCTTCCATCCTGCACCTCCCGGCGGGGTGGAGGCCACGGTCCGGGGGGACCTCAGGGAGATCTCCGGGGTTCGCCTCCTCCCCAGGTCCCGGTCGGGAGCGGCCCCGGCGACCTGGAAGACTGAACACATGAGTGACTTCCCCACCACCGGCCCCGTCGTGCTCGACGTCTGGTGCGAGCTGCAGTGCGTCGACTGCCACACCGCCCTGGCGGACCTGCGCGCGCTGCGGGCGCGCTACGGCGACCGGCTGGACGTACGGCTGCGGCACTTCCCCCTGGACAAGCACCGGCACTCCTTCGCCGCCGCCCAGGCGGCCGAGGAAGCGGTGGAGCAGGGCCAGGGCTGGCCGTACGCGGAGGCCGTCCTGGCCCGCCACGCGGAGCTGGACGCCCGGGGCGAGCCGCTGCTGATCGAGGTCGCCCGCCAACTGGGCCTGGACGAGGAAGAGTTCGACACCGCGCTGATCGACGGCCGGCACACCCTGATCGTCGACGCCGACCAGGCGGAGGGCAAGGCGATCGGTGTGACCGGCACCCCCACGTATGTCATCGGCGGCGAACGGCTCGACGGCGGCAAGAGCCAGGAGGGGCTGCGCGAACGCGTCGAGGAGATCGCCGACCGGCTGCTCGCGGAGGGCTGACCGCCGAACGACCGCGGCCCGGCCGGGCCGCGGTGCTCAGAGAAGCGGTTTGAAGACGTTGCGGTGCGTCGTCGCGTAACCGAGGGATTCGTAGAGGCCGATCGCCGGGGCGTTGCCCGCGAAGACGTGCAGGCCCAGCACGTCCGTACCCGCGCCGAGGCCGATCCGCTCGGCGTGCAGCATCAGCGCTCGGCCGTAGCCCTTGCCGCGCTGGTCCTCCAGCACCTGCACGTCGTACACGAAAGCGCCGACGACGCCGGGCGCGATCTCCCTGGTGCCCACCCACACATGGCCGACGACGGCCCCGTCGTGGACCAGGACCTCGATCCACGTGTCCGGGGTGGCCAGGCCGGCGGGAAGGTTTTCGAGGCGGCCGGACTCCGCCTTGGCGCGGGCCTGGTCCGGCGGCAGGCCCCGGTCGATCCAGCTCTGCCGGAAGCCGTCGAGCGCGTGCGCCTCCCAGACCTCGTACTCCGACTCGTCCATCGGTCTGCCGACGAGTCCGGGCGCCGGGGCCGGGGGCCGAGGGGCGAGGTCCTTCAGCATGTTCCTGCTGCGCTCGGTGTAGCCGAGGGTCTCCAGCAGCGGCAGCACTCCTCCGGCCCCGGCGGGGACGGAGGCGATCACCTGGCCGCAGCCCCAGCCGCGCAGGACCTCCTCGGCGGCCAGCGCGGCGATCGTGCCACGGCCGCGGCGCCGGTTCGCCTCGTCGATCCGCAGTTGGCGCAGGACACCCGCCGGGGTGCCGAAGGCGCCGTCCATGCCGAGTTCGATCACGCCCACGGGGCGGCTGTTGTCGCACACGTCGTAGCTGCGCGACTTCATGCCGTCGTCGGTCTGCTGAAGCGGCGCGGTCGGCCGCAGAGTCGTGGTCATCAGGGGAGTTGTACCCATCTCGCGGCCACGCGTCATCAGGTTTACGGATCGAGGTCGGCCGCCGCGCGCTCGTCGAAGACCCGCATGGCCTTGGCCGTGACCGGACCGGGGGCGCCGGGCAGTTCACGGCCGTCGACGCGGTGGACCGCCTGCACGTCGCGCAGCGAGGACGTCAGGAAGATCTCGTCGGCCCGGTCGAGCACGTCGAACGGCAGCCGGGTCTCGTGGGCTCCGGCCCACTCCACCGTGAGCGCCCGGGTGATACCGGCCAGGCAGCCCGAGGAGACGGGCGGGGTGTGGAGCTGTCCGTCCAGTACGACGAAGACGTTGGAGCCCGTGCCCTCGCACAGATCCCCCACCGTGTTGGCGAACAGGGCCTCGGAGGCGTCCTGTTCACGGGCACGGGCGAGGGCGACGACGTTCTCGGCGTACGACGTGGTCTTGAGCCCGGTCAGCGCGCCACGCTCGTTGCGGGTCCAGGGGACGGTGATCGCGGCGGTGGTGTCGGGCCGGCGCTTCGTCTCGCCGACGGCCACGACCAGCGTCGGGCCGGCGTCGCCGCGGTCCGAGCCGAGCGGCGACAGACCGCCGGTGTACGTGATCCGCAGCCGGCCCATCTCCACCGGGTTGGCGTCCAGGACGGCGGCGCACGCGGCGCGCACCTCGTCGTGGTCGGGGTCGGGCAGTCCGAGACCGCGCGCCGAGCGGGTCAGCCGGTCCAGATGCCGGGTGAGGGCGAAGGTCCGTCCCCGGACGGACTTCACCGTCTCGAAGATTCCGTCGCCCACGGTCAGCCCGTGGTCGAGCACGGACACCTGCGCGGCGTCGGCCGCCCGCAGTCCGCCGTTGACCCAGATCATCATCCAGCCGTCCTTCCCGTCGCCTCGTACACTCCCGACGCTACCGCCAGCAGCCGCGACGCCTTGAGTTCGGTCTCCTGCCACTCGCGCTCGGGATCGGATCCCCAGGTGATGCCCGCGCCGGTGCCGAAGCGCAGGACGGGCCCACGCGGCGGGTCGCGTTCGATCCAGAACGTCCTTATCCCGACGGCCAGTTCGGCGGTGCCACGGTCGGCGTCCACCCAGCCGACGGCGCCGCAGTACGGCCCGCGGGGCGCGGTCTCCAGCTCCTCGATGATCCTCAGCGCGCTGGATTTCGGCGCGCCGGTGACCGATCCGGGCGGGAATGTCGCGGCCAGCAGCTCCGGCCAGCCCGCGCCGTCGGCGAGTTCGCCGCGCACCCGCGACACGAGATGGACGAGTCCGGGGTGGGGCTCGACGGCGCAGAGGGCGGGGACAGTCACGGATCCGGTGGCGCAGACGCGGCCGAGGTCGTTACGGACGAGGTCCACGATCATCACGTTCTCGGCGTGGTCCTTCTCCAGCAGATCGTCGGCGGTCCGGCCGGTGCCCTTGATGGGGCCGGACTCCACGGTGCGGCCGGTACGCCGCAGGTACAGCTCCGGCGACGCGGTGGCGATCTCCACGCCGTGGGCGGGCAGCCGGATCGTGCCGGCGTACGGGGCGGGGTTGCCGCGCGCCAGGAGGGCGGTCAGCGCGTCGACGTCGGCGGCGTCCGGGTCGGGCAGCGGCGCCGTCAGGACGCGGCAGAGGTTGGCCTGGTAGACCTCGCCGGCCGCGATGAGTTCACGTACGCGCCGTACGCCCGAGACGTACGCGGCCCGGTCGAGCGACGTCGCCCAGTCGCCCGCCGCGGGGCCCCGCCACCGCCCGGGCACAGGGGCGGGCACCGGCTCGCGGCGTACGTCGCCGAAGCGGGCGCAGGTGAGACGCCCCTCGAAGTCCATGGCCACGGCCCAGAAGCCGACGGAGTCGAGGGCTTCCGGGTCACGGGTGACATCGCGCAGATCGGTGGCGACGAGATCACCGAAGCGGGCCAGCGGAGGGAGGTTGTACACGGTGCCGAGTCTAGGGCGGGTGACGAGACGCACCGCGAACGTGTCGCGACGGCGCCGTGGAGGTGCCGCAGCGTGAACGCACGGCAGCACGCTGCACAAACGCGTTTTTGTACTGGCCCCGTAATCCGCTAGAGTTCACCACGTCGCCGGACCGCGCAGGATGGCCCGGGAAACGGCACGCGGACGTAGCTCAGTTGGTAGAGCGCAACCTTGCCAAGGTTGAGGTCGCCAGTTCGAACCTGGTCGTCCGCTCGAGTGGGGGGATCAATTCCCGTCCCCCGTACTCCTGGTGGAGTGGCCGAGAGGCGAGGCAACGGCCTGCAAAGCCGTCTACACGGGTTCAAATCCCGTCTCCACCTCCAAGGACGATTAGCTCAGCGGGAGAGCGCTTCCCTGACACGGAAGAGGTCACTGGTTCAATCCCAGTATCGTCCACTGGATCCACTTGGATTCCCGCGCGATTAGCTCAGCGGGAGAGCGCTTCCCTGACACGGAAGAGGTCACTGGTTCAATCCCAGTATCGCGCACGCAGTACACGCGGGGTCACCCTGCGCGATTAGCTCAGCGGGAGAGCGCTTCCCTGACACGGAAGAGGTCACTGGTTCAATCCCAGTATCGCGCACCGTCCGAAGCCCCCGGCCTTGTGGCCGGGGGCTTCGTCGTGTGCGGGGCCGGTTCAGGAGGAGAAAAGCATCCGGCCGAAGCCCTTCTGACGGTGGCCACCGTGGTGACCGCCGTGGTGACCGCCGTGCGGCGCGCCCCACGCGGGAGCCGGCGCCGCCTGCGCGGGATAGCCGGGAGCCCCCTGGGCGGGGTAGCCACCGGGGGCCGCGGGCGGGGGCGGGGCCTGCTGCCCCCACTGCGCCTCGAGGCGGGTGAGGGACTCCAGCTCGCCGTAGTCGAGGAAGATCCCCCGGCAACCGCTGCACTGCTCTATCTGGACACCGTTGCGGTTGTACGTGTGCATCGCTGCATGACACTTGGGGCACTGCATGGGTCGGGTCAGCTCCTCGCCGTTCGGTCGGCATCGCCGGAATGCCTCCCGGCGACGGTCGGTTCACCTTACGACGAGGGTCCGGCCGCCAACTTCGCCGGGAGTGCGGCAATTCGGGCACAGGTCTCGATCATCGTCTCCTCCACCTCGTCCGGTTCACGGCCCTGCTCGGTCGACTTGGCGACGGCCAGGGCCGCCGTCTGGACGGTGAGGGCGCGGGCGGCGACATCGAGCCGGGGCCAGGGGTCGCCGTCGGCCGGTACGGCGGGACCGCCCGCCGAGCGGTAGGCGCCGAGGAACCGGTGCCACTCCTCGGGGGCCAGCAGTCCGGCGGCGTACCAGGCCGCGGGGCGGGCCAAGTCCCAGGCGGCGTCGCCGAGTCCGAGGTCGTCCACGTCGATCAGCAGCCACGGGCCGTCCGGTACGGGATGCCTCACGAGCTGCCCGAGGTGGAGGTCCCCGTGGCACAGCAGCCCGCCGGCGGGTGCGGGCACCTCGTCCCTGGCCCAGGCGGGCAGGCCGGCCCAGGCGCGTTCCACGTCGGGGGCGGCCGGGTGGCGCCCGGCGGCCCGCATCCGGGCGAGGGCCCGGGCGGCCTTGAGCGGGCCGCGCATGGGGGGAACGGCCGGCGGCGCGAGGGCGGCGGGCGGTACGGCGTGCAGCCGCGCCAGCAGGGTCGCCGCCGCTTCCCAGGGCGCGTCGTCGGGGCGGTCGGGGTCGACGGGGGTGCCGTACGGCCAGGCGGTGACGGGCCGGCCCTCGACGTGCGGGGCGGAGGTCGGGTTCGTGGCCGTGGTCGCCGGGAGCGGGGGCAGCAGGATGCCGGCGAGCAGCGGATGCGCGGCGACGGAGAGCCGGGCGCGGTGTCCGGCCGGGTCGGTGGCGGGCGCGTGGGCCTTGGCGACCGCGGCCCCGTGTCGTACGACCACACCGTCGGACCGGTCGGCGAGCACGGTCTCGTCGCGTCCGCAGGCGCGGCAGGGAGATCCCGCGGTCGGGTCGGCGGCCTCCGGGTGGGCGGCGCGACGGGCGGCGGCGGTGAGTGCGCGTACGACGGCCGTGGTGGTGGAGGCGGATGCGGTCACGGTGGTGTCCCCCGGTGCGGTGTGTTCCCGCCGGGAGCCTACGCGGGCTTCGTATGGCGCGTAGGTCTCGTCACTCTCGTAGCTCTCGTAAGCCTGGTGAATGAGGTGCGCCTGCTGGATGAGGGACTGAAACGGGTCCGGACAGCGCGATGGCCGGTCAGCTCCCCAGCTGACCGGCCAAACGCTGCCGTCCGCCGCACCCCCGTCCCCACGGGGTTGTTGGCCGGATGTCTGTGGTTCGGGCCGCTCTCCCGAACCTGGGGCGCCGCTCAGCGCCCCAGCATCACGCCCACGGACGACGCTTGTGTGACCACTGCTTCCCAGCCGCCGAATACGACGACCAGCAGGGCCGCGAGAGGGAGAACCATGGCTGTCGCCACCAGGGGGTGGCGCGAACCGGAATTCCGCCCGCCGAACGCGTCGAATGCCCTGCGTCCCTGCGTGCGGATCATCGCTCGCGATGCCGTGTCGGCCATGGTCCTTCTCCTGTCGTGTCTGGCAGCGGCGAGTGTCTGACCTCGGGGGACGAGTGCTGCACCCGCCGCTTGACAACAACATTAGGTAGGCGCCGCGCCCGGGTCGTCATGCCCGCGTACCGATTGCCGGGCCTCCCGGAGGATGACCGGTACCCCCTGCGCGTACTCCCCTGGGTGGAGAGGGGGGCCTAAGCCTGCGGGTCTTCCCGGAGGGGACGCTCGGAGAGGTCCTCCCTGGGCACCGGTTGTTCGACCAGAGCGAGCACCCGGGTGGCCATGAAGCGCGCCGTACGCACCACGGAACCGTTGCGGGTGACTTCACTCACTTCCACCACTCCTCGACGCACCGCCGTCTCCACCCGGCGGCCTGCCCGACTTGCCACGACTTCGTACGTACGTGTCGTGTCACCCGCGTCCACCACTATCTCCACGCGGTCACCCTTCATTGATCCAATCCCCCTTCTGCGACGGACCATTGAGATCTCGCACGGGCCTGAGGACCTTGGATCCGCGGTCCCCTGACCACCCCTCAAGTTTCTCACCCGGCACTGACAATCGATCCGTTCCGGAGGGCGCGGCCTATGAGCGCCCCGGGGCGCGGGTACGTAAGCTGTGCCACGTCACACGGACGACCGGGCAGCGGGGATGGACATGGCGATGATGCGGCTCCGGCGCGAGGACCCGCGTGTCGTCGGTTCGTTCAGAATTCACCGGCGGCTGGGCCAGGGCGGCATGGGGGTCGTCTACCTGGGTTCCGACCGGCGTGGCCAGCGGGTCGCGCTGAAGGTGATCAGGCCCGACCTCGCCGAGGACCAGGAGTTCCGCTCCCGGTTCGCCCGCGAGGTCTCGGCGGCCCGGCGGATCCGCGGGGGCTGTACGGCCCGGCTGGTGGCCGCCGATCTCGACGCGGACCGGCCGTGGTTCGCCACCCAGTACGTACCCGGGCCCTCGCTGCACGACAAGGTCGCCGAGGACGGGCCGCTGTCCGCCGCCGAGGTCGCCTCCGTAGGAGCCGCGCTCTCCGAGGGTCTCCTCGCGGTGCACGAGGCCGGGGTCGTCCATCGCGATCTGAAGCCGTCGAACATCCTGCTCTCCCCCAAGGGCCCGCGCATCATCGACTTCGGGATCGCCTGGGCGACCGGGGCGAGCACGCTCACACACGTCGGTACGGCGGTGGGGTCGCCCGGCTTCCTCGCGCCCGAGCAGGTGCGCGGCGCGGCGGTGACCCCGTCGACCGACGTCTTCGCGCTCGGCGCGACGCTGGCGTACGCCGCGACGGCCGACTCGCCCTTCGGGCACGGCAGTTCGGAAGTCATGCTCTACCGGGTGGTGCACGAGGAGGCGCAGCTGTACGGGGTGCCGGACGCGCTGGCGCCGCTGGTGCGGGCCTGTCTGGCGAAGGACCCCGAGGAGCGGCCGAGCACGCTCCAGCTGTCGATGCGGCTCAAGGAGATCGCGGCGCGGGAGGCCCAGGGGCTGCCGGACGGCCGGCCGCCGGCGCAGCGGGAGCGAAGCGGGCAGGACGTGCCGACGGGCCGGATTCCGGAGCGTACGGCGCGGATGCCGCAGCGGACCGAGCGCACGGAGCGGCCGGAGCGGATCGAGCGGCAGGAGCGGACGGACCGCCCCGAGCGGTCGGAACGGTCCACACAGGGGCGTACGGCGGGCGGGCACGACTCCCGTGCGCACGGCTCGCGTGGTTCGGCGCCGCGCACGGGCGGCGGGCGTCCACCGAGGCCCCGCGAGGGCTCCTCCCGTACCGGCTCACGTACCGGCGGCCGGCAGGGCACCAGGCCCGGGGCGCGTACGACGTCGGGTGGCCGCGGCGGACGCAGGCCGGCCAATCCCCGGCTGCTGCGCCAGCGGCTGATCGTCTTCGTGGTGGTGACGCTGGTGGTCGCGCTGGGGATCGCGGCGGCGCAGCAGTTGTAGGCCGGATCAGCCTCGGGGCCGCGTCATGTAGAAGGCGACGGCCGAGGTGGCGGCCACGTTGAGGGAGTCCACCCCGGCGTCCATCGGGATGCTCACCCGCAGGTCGGCGGCGGCGAGCGCGCCGGCCGTCAGTCCGTCGCCCTCCGTACCGAAGAGGAGCGCGAGCCTGTCGTGACGCCGCTCGGCGAGTTCGTCGAGGGTGATCGACTTCTCGTCCAGACAGAGGGCGGCGGTGACGAATCCCGCCTCGCTCAGCAGGCCCGCGTCGTGCGGCCAGGAGTCCAGCCGGGTCCAGGGGACCTGGAGGACGGCGCCCATCGAGACCTTCACGGCCCGCCGGTAGAGCGGGTCGGCGCAGCGCGGGGTGAGGAGCACCGCGTCGACGCCGAGCGCCGCCGCGTTACGGAAGGCGGCCCCGAGGTTGGCGTGGTCGACCATGTCCTCGAAGACGACGGCGCGGCGTGCCGTGCGCAGGAGATCGGCGGGGGGCGGCAGGGGCTTGCGGTGCATGGAGGCGAGCGCGCCGCGGTGGACGTGGTAGCCGGTGACGCGTTCGGCCAGGTCCGGTGCCACTTGGTAGACGGGTGCGGTGGTCTCGTCGATGACGTCGCGCATGACGTCGGTCCACTTGGCCGTCAGGAGCATGGAGCGCATCTCGTAACCGGCCGCCACGGCGCGGCGGATGACCTTCTCGCCCTCGGCGATGAACAAGCCTTCGGCGGGCTCGCGGCGGCGGCGCAGTTCGACGTCGGTGAGGTCGGTGTAGTCGGCGAGGCGGGGGTCGGCGGAGCCGTCGGGGGACGCTTCGACGGTGACGGTCTCAGCCACGGCCGGTCCCGCCGCCGGTGCCCCGGTCGGGGCCGACCGAGACCACGTCGCCGATGACGATGACGGCCGGGGGCCGTACGTCCTGCGCGCCGACGGCCTCGGCGGCCGTTTCGAGTGTCGCGTCGACGCGGCGCTGGGTCGCCGTGGTGCCTTCCTGGATCAGCGCCACGGGGGTGGACGGCGACTTGCCGTGGGCGATGAGGGTCAGGGCGATGGTGCCGATCTTGTCGACGGCCATCAGCAGGACGAGTGTGCCGCGCAGCCGGGCGAGCGCCGGCCAGTCGACCAGGGAGCGCGGGTCGTCGGGGGCGACATGGCCGCTGACCACCGTGAACTCGTGTGCCACGCCCCGGTGGGTGACGGGGATGCCCGCCGCGCCCGGGACGCTGATGGAGCTGGAGATGCCGGGGACGACGGTGCAGGCGATGCCCGCGTCGGCGAGTGCCTGGGCCTCCTCCATGCCACGGCCGAAGACGAAGGGGTCGCCGCCCTTGAGCCGTACGACGGCCTTGCCCGCCTTGGCGTGCTCGATCAGCGCGTTGTTGATCGCCTCCTGGGCCATGTAGCGGCCGTACGGGATCTTCGCCGCGTCGATCACCTCGACGTGCGGCGGGAGTTCGTCGAGGAGGTCGCGCGGGCCGAGGCGGTCGGCGATGACGACGTCGGCCTCGGCGAGGAGGCGCCGGCCCCGGACGGTGATCAGCTCGGGATCGCCGGGGCCGCCGCCGACGAGGGCGACGCCGGGGGTCCGGGTGCGGTGGCGGGGGGCGGCGAGGGTGCCGTCGCGCAGGCCCTCGACGATGGCGTCACGTACGCCGGCGGAGCGGCGCGGGTCGCGCCCGGTGAGGACCGCGACGGTGACGCCCTCGCTGCGGCCGGTGGCCGGGGTCCAGGCGGTGGCGGCCCCGGCGTCGTCGCTCCGTACGCACCAGGTCCTGTTCCGCTCGGCCTCGGCGGAGGCACGGGTGTTCGCCTCGGTGTCGCTGGAGGCGACCAGGACGTACCAGGCGTCGCTCAGGTCTCCGTCGGCGTACGGGCGGCGTTCCCAGCGCAGTTCGCCGGCGTCGGCCATGGCTTCGACGGACGGGGTCGCGGACGGTGACACGAGCAGGATGTCGGCGCCGGTCGCGATGAGTGCCGACAGGCGGCGCTGGGCGACCTGCCCTCCCCCGATGACGACGACGCGGCGCCCGGCCAGGCGGAGGCCGACGGGGTAGGCGGGGTGCTCGGCCATGCGCTGCGGCTCCTCTGGGGTGGTGCGGGGTGGTGAAGGGGCTGGTGGGAAGCGGTTCCAGCTTAGGGGTGGGGGTGGCCCGGGGTGGCCGGGGGCCGGGCTTTCCCCTACCCGCCCCTTCCCGAAACCGGGGCTGCGCCCCGGGCCCCGTACGGCCTTCGGCCGTGCCCTCAAACGCCGGGCGGGCTGGATTTCGGGGCTCCGCCCCGGACCCCGCTTCTCAAACGCCGGAGCGGCTGGATGGTGCTGCGCACGAGGGGCGGGTTGCGGCTACTTCTCCGTGACTCCCGCCGAGTCGAACGTCGCCACCTCGTGCATCGCCCGTGCCGCGCTCTGGACCACCGGGAGGGCCAGCAGGGCGCCCGTGCCCTCGCCCAGTCGCAGGTCCAGGTCGACCAGGGGGCGCAGGCCCAGCTTGTTGAGCGCGGCCACATGGCCCGGTTCGGCGCTGCGGTGGCCCGCGATGCAGGCGGCCAGTGCCTCGGGGGCGATGGCGCGTGCGACGAGGGCCGCCGCTCCCGCGCTCACGCCGTCGAGGATGACCGGCGTACGCAGCGACGCGCCGCCCAGCAGGAAGCCGACGAGCGCCGCCTGCTCCAGGCCGCCGAAGGCCGCGAGGACGCCGATGGGGTCGGCGGGGTCGGGGCGGTGGAGTTCGAGGCCGCGTCGGACGACGTCGATCTTGCGCGCGTGCGTCTCGTCGTTGATGCCTGTGCCGCGTCCGGTGACCTCGGCCGGGTCCAGGTCCGTGTAGACCGAGATCAGCGCCGCGCAGGCGGTGGTGTTGGCGATGCCCATCTCGCCGGTGAGCAGGCCCTTGTTGCCTGCCGCCACCAGATCGCGGGCGGTCTCGATGCCGACGTCGATCGCGGCCAGCACCTCTTCGCGGGTCAGCGCGGGGCCGGTCGTGAAGTCGGCCGTGCCCGAGCGGACCTTACGGGGCAACAGGCCGGGTGTGGCGGGCAGTTCGCTCGCGACGCCGACGTCGATCACACAGACCTCGGCGCCGACCTGGTTCGCGAAGGCGTTGCAGACGGCGCCGCCGCCGAGGAAGTTGGCGACCATCTGCGCCGTCACCTCCTGGGGCCAGTGGGTGACGCCCTGCGCGTGCACGCCGTGGTCACCCGCGAAGACCGCGACGGCGGCGGGCTCCGGGATCGGCGGCGGGCACATCCGGGACAGACCGCTGAGCTGCGCGGAGATGATCTCCAGCATGCCGAGCGCCCCGGCGGGCTTCGTCATCCGCTTCTGCCGCTCCCACGCCTCGCCGAGGGCCTTGGCGTCGAGCGGGCGGATGCCGGCGATGGTCTCCTTGAGGAGGTCGTGCGGCTCCTCACCGGGCAGAGCCCGGCGGCCGTACGTCTCCTCGTGGACGACCCAGGAGAGCGGGCGGCGCTTGGACCAGCCCGCCTGCGTCAGTTCGGGCTCCTCCGGGAACTCGTCGACGTACCCGACGCAGAGATACGCCACGACGTCCAGGTGTTCGGGGAGGCCGAGCGCGCGGACCATCTCGCGCTCGTCGAAGAAGCTGACCCAGCCGACGCCGAGTCCTTCGGCGCGGGCGGCGAGCCACAGGTTCTCGACGGCGAGGGCGGAGGAGTACGGCGCCATCTGCGGCTGCGTGTGGCGGCCGAGGGTGTGCCTGCCGCCGCGCGTGGGGTCGGCGGTGACGACGATGTTCACCGGGGTGTCGAGGATGGCCTCGATCTTCAGTTCCTTGAACTGCTTGGCCCGGCCCTTGGGGAGCGACTTGGCGAAGGCGTCGCGCTGGCGCTGGGCCAGTTCGTGCATGGTCTGCCGGGTCTCGGCGGAACGGATGACGACGAAGTCCCAGGGCTGCGAGTGGCCGACGCTGGGGGCGGTGTGCGCGGCTTCGAGGACGCGCAGCAGCACCTCGTGCGGGATCGGGTCGGAGCGGAAGCCGTTGCGGATGTCGCGGCGTTCGCGCATGACGCGGAGAACGGCCTCGCGCTCGGCGTCGTCGTAGCCGGGGGCGGGGGGTGACGCGTCGTCGGCGACGGCCGGGGGCACGGGCTCGGCGTCGGGCACGGGAGTTGGGGCCGCGACGGGGACCGCTGTGGCCACCGGCTCGGGTGCCGGGGCCGGTGCGGGCTCCGGTGCCGGCTCCGGGGCGGGCGCCTCCACCGCCGCGACCGGTACGGGCTCCGGTTCGGGCGTGGGCGCGGGCGCGGGTTCCCCCGGTGCGGCCTCCGGCTCGGGCCGGGTCTCGGCGGTCGGCGACGGCTCGGCGGGGGCAGGGGCCGGCGGGGCGGGGGCCGCGCCGGGCAGCGCTATCGGCTCGCGCGTCTCCTCGGCCTCGGCCGGCTCGACGACCGGGGACTCGGCCACGACGACGGGGTCGGGGACCGGTTCGGGGACGGGCTCGGGCGCGGGCTCCGCCACAAGCTCCTCGGCCACCGGCTCGGGAGTCGGTTCGGGGGTCGGCTCGGGAGTCGGCTCGGCGACCACGTCGAGCACCGGTTCGGGCCCAGGCTCCGGCTCGGGCTCCGGCGCGACTTCCTGAACCGGCACAGGCTCCGGCTCCACCACCGGCTCCGGGGCGAACTCCGGTCCGGCATCCGGGACGACCGTTTCTGCGGAAGGCTCGGGGACGGCTTCCTCCGCCACCACCTGCGGTTCGGCGACCGCGACCGCGGCCTCCGCCACCGGCGTCTCGGACTGCGGCGGCAGCGAGGCCCACGGGTCCGCGCCCTGCACGGGAATCGCACCGAGCTGCGGCCCCGGCAGCACCTCGGCCTCCTCGCGCGGGATGTCCAGATACTCGGGCCCGGCCGTCGGCGGCCCCTGGGCCCGTACGCGTACGGGGTGCGGCGGCGTGCTCGTAGGACCACGGTCGGCGAGTGAACGCACCACGCCACCCGTGGAGTCGGGCATCGGGGGGCCCATGTGCAGCGGCCGGCGCGCGGGGGGCGGCGTCGGTGTGGGCGTGGCGGTCGGGACCCGTACGGCCCCGAGGTCGACCGAGCCCGAGTCGCGGCCACCGGTTTCGTGCGCGCCCGGTTCGGTCACGGGCGCCGCCGCGGGCGCGGGCGCTTCCGCCGTCTGCGGCGCCGGGGCTTCGGCAGCCTCCCGGACGGCCTCCTGGGCCAACTCCGGGGCCGGTTGCGCCACGGCCTCCGGAACCTGGGGCTCCACCGGGGCCGCCACCGGCGCGTACGTCTCCGGCGCCACCGCGAACTCGGCCTGCCGCGCCGCGGACTGCGGCGGCTGCACCTGCATATGGGCCAGGTCCGGCGCCGGATACTCCGGCAGGCCCTCGGGGCCGGGCACCGGCTGGAACTCCGGCGGCGTCTGGGGCTGGTACGACACCTCACCGTGCCCGAGCGGATCGGGCTGCGGCACAGGGGCCGGTCCCGGCTCCGGCTGCGAGTACGTCGCGAGCTGCGACTGCGCCTGCTGCGGCGCGAATTCGGCCTGCCCCAACTGCTGCGGGAGCTGCGCGGCGGCAACGGGCTCGGGCACGGCATGAGTCACGGGCGTGAACGGCTCGGCCGGAGGCGCCGGCTGCGGATCGCCCCACGCGCCCTGTGAACTCGGCATCAGCAGAAGGTCGTCGTCCTCGGGAGCACTCTCGGAGGGGCCCAGGTAGGCGTAGGAGCCGGCAGCGGGGTCGCCCGGCTGCTCCACCATGCCTGCGTTCTCCGGCTGTCCCTCGTCCGGGACCTGGCCGGTGTCAGTCATGCGTACCCCTCGCCCATTGGTTGTGCTCCTTCGGCCCTTCGACCGGGGCGCCCGATCCGGCGGCGCGTCCGGCGCCCGTCAGTGTCAACGAGCGTGGGCGCCGCGCGGCACGAATCGAGCCGCGACCCTCACGCATTCTCGCGGCCCTTCGCGGCCGACACACGGTGATCCGCGGCAGCCTTCTGTGGGCTGCGCCACGTTGCGCGTCCCCCGGTGCAGCCGTACCACATGAGGGTCCAAAACGACCCCCTTTTCCGGACATTGACGAACGAAGCGACGAACGTACGGCTGCGGTACAACGATCGGTCAGCCTACCCCGCGCCTCCGACAACGGGGTCAGGGGGCGCGGTCCGGCCGGTTGCCCGAGACCAGGAAAACCACGGAGCGTTCACGCTCCGACCACGCTCCGGTGTCCATCTCGACGGACTGGAGCAGGACGCATTCCACCACGTAACCACCCTCGCGGAGCGCGCCGCAGATGGCCTCGGCCTCGTCCCGCGTCGCCGCGTGGGTCACGATGCGCGCGGGCCTGCGGTCGGCGCAGGCGATGACGACGTCCACTCCCCCGCCGCCGATGCGTACGACATCGGGCTCGGGCAGATTCTCCAGCACGTGGGGCGCACGGCCTTCCACGACTTCCAGTTGTACGCCGGCGCGTCGGGCGGCGGCGGCCGTGCTCGCGCACGCCCCCGGTTCTGAGTCGACGGCGATCACGGCCGCGCCGAAGCGCCCCGCCTCGGCGGCGAGTGCGCCGCTGCCGGAGCCGATGTCCCAGACGAGATCGCCGGTACGGGCGCCGAGCCTGGCGAGTTGGGCCGCGCGCAGCCAGGTCGACTCGCCCTCGTCGAGGTCGATGCCGTACTCCTCGGAGGGCAGCGCCCAACCCCGTACGGCCGGTGGGTACTCGGGCTCGTGGGCCGCGATCCAGCCGCCGGTGCGGGCGGGCGCGGTGCCGATGCCGCCGACGACGATCACGACGTTGGGGTCGCGCCAGACGTGGTCGGCGGCCTTGTCGGAGGTGAGGACGGTGACCTGTTCGCGGTCGGTGCCCAGTTCCTCGCAGATGACGAAGGTGCGGTGAACTCCCTGCAGGAGCAGGGCGAGTTCGGCGGGTCCGGCGCCCGGGGAGGTGAGGACGGCGACCTTCGTGTGCGCCCGGATCACGTTGACGGCGCGACGCAGTGTGCGCTGCTGGGCGACGACCACCTGCGCGTCGTCCCAGGGCATTCCGGCGCGGGCGAAGGCGGTGGCCACGGCGGAGACGGCGGGGACGACTTCGACCTCGAGGCCGTGCTCGGGGGCGCGCAGGGTGCGTACGACGCCGAAGAAACCCGGGTCGCCGTCGGCGAGTACGACGGCGCTGCCGCGGTGTCCGGCGATCCTGCGGGCGGCGAGGTCGACGCTGCCGAGGCGGATGCGTTCGGCGTCCGGCGGTATCTCCGGGAGGGCGAGATGGTGGGCGGCGCCGGCCACCAGGCTGGCCGCGGCGAGGGCGGACGTGGCCGCGGGCGCGAGGGGCGAGCCGTCCCAGCCGATCACCGTGACGCGGTCGGCCATCGTCGTCAGTCTCCCCAGAGGTCGTCAGTTGGTCTGTTCGCGGGTTGCTGTGTCGCTGGTCGTTTCGGCGCAGGCCGGAGCGGCGGCGGATCGGTTGTGCCGTGAGGGGGTCCGCACCGGGGCGGTGCGTGTGAGGGTACCCGCCGGGCGGCCCGCCGTCTGCCGGGGGCCGGGGGTTTCGGGGTGCTCGGGGGCGCGGGAGCGCCGGGGTCCTGCCGCCGGGGTTCAGTTCCAGTCGGTGAAGGACCCGTAGCCGCCCGCGTCCGCCATCTGCTCGGCGACGCCTTCGAGGTCCTCCGGCAGCAGGCTCCAGACGATGAGGTCCGTGCGGATGTCGATCCAGCCGCCGGTCTCCGTCTGCGTACGCGCTATCCACGCGTTGCGCAGGACGCCCTCGCTGATACAGCCGGCCTTCTGCGCGACCTGCTGGGCGGCCGTGTTGTCGGCGGCGGTGCGCAACTCGATGCGCTCGAAGCTCTGGTCGCGGAAGAGCCACTGCGCGACGGCGAGCACCGACTCGGTGGCGTAGCCCTCGCCGCGCGCCCAGGGGGCGGTGACATAGGAGATCTCGGTCGTGCGGGCGCGCCAGTTGGTGTGCTGGAGCCGCGCGAGGCCGACGAGACGCTGTGTCAGGAACTCGGTGACGGCGAGGACCAGTCCGCGCCCCTCGGTGCGCTCCGCGGGAGCGATGGCGCTCACCCAGTCCTCGGCGTCCTGGGCGCTGTACGGGTGCGGTGCCGACGTCCACGCGATGACCGGTTCGTCGTTCATCATCTCGATGTGCGCCGGGATGTCCGCGGCCTCGAACGGGCGCAGCACCAGCCGCTCGGTGCTGATGGAGACGTCCGGAAAGGTGGTAGTCATGCTCAGCTCCATGCCTCAGTCCGTCGTAAATGCACAGCATGCAGCATCGGGTGAGCCCCGCACACGGCCGGGGTGTGCGGGGCTCGTACCGGATTGACGGCCGGGTTACGCGGACAAATTACGCGGGCGGGCCGAAGGCGGGCAGGACCGCGCCGTTCTTGTAGGTGTCCTTGATGTACTTCTCCACCTCGGGCGAGTTGAGGAGCTTCGCGAGCTTCAGCACGCGCGGGTCCTTCTCGTTGCCCTCCTTCACGGCGAGGAAGTTGGCGTACGGGTTGTCCTCGGTCTTCTCCAGGGCCAGGGAGTCCGTGGCGGGGTTGAGGTCGGCCTCGATGGCGTAGTTGCCGTTGATGACGGCGGCGTCCACGTCGTTCAGGGCGCGGGGCAGGGTGGCGGCCTCCAGCTCCTTGAACTTCAGGCCCTTGGCGTCCTTGATGTCGGCCAGGGTGCCGTCGCCCTCGACGCCGTCCGCGAGCGTGATCACGTCGTTGTCGGCGAGGAGCTTCAGGGCCCGGCCCTCGTTGACGGTGTCGTTCGGAATCGCCACGGTCCGGCCGGACTTGAGGCCGCTCAGGTCCTTGACCGACTTGGAGTAGAGGGCGAGCGGCTCCAGGTGGACGTTGACGACGGGAACGATGTGGGTGTCGTTCTTCTTGTTGAAGTCGTCGAGGTACGGCTTGTTCTGGAAGTAGTTGGCGTCGACCTCGCCGCTCTCGGTGGCGGTGTTCGGCAGGACGTAGTCCGTGAACTCCTTGACGTCGAGCTTGAGTCCGGCGTCCGCCGCCAGTTTGTCCTTGATGAAGTTCAGGATGTCGGCGTGCGGCGTCGGGGACGCGGCGACGAGCAGGGGCTTGGACTCGTCGGCCTTGGCGCCGTCCGTGGACTTCTCGGCGGGGTCGGACGAGGTGCCGCAGGCGCTCAGGCCGATGGCGAGGGCGGTCGTGGCGGCGGCGGCCGCGATCTTGAGGTGAGTGCGCACGAAGAGTGCCTCTTTCCGGTGTTCGGTGGTCGGGCCCGGACAAGGAGTGCGGGCCGGTGGGACATCTGAGGGGTTACGCGGTACGGGTCCGGCGGGTCAGCAGCCGTACGGCGAGGTCGCCGATCAGCTGGATCACGGTGACGATGAGGATCAGCACGACGACCGTGGCGATCATGAAGCCGTTCTCGAACCGCTGGAATCCGTAGGTGACGGCCTTGGAGCCGAGTCCTTCGCCGCCGACCGCGCCCGCCATGGCCGAGTAGCCGATGAGCGCGATGACGGTGGTGGTCGTGCCGGAGACGATCGACGGCAGGGCCTGCGGGAGCAGCACCTTGCGGACGATGGTGGGGATGGAGCCGCCCATGGCCTGGACGGCTTCGACCAGGCCGTGGTCGACCTCCCGTATCGCCGTCTCGACGAGCCGGGCGAAGAAGGGGATGGCGCCGATGGCGAGCGGCACGATCATCGCGGTGGGGCCGATGAAGGTGCCGACGACGAAGGTGGTGAAGGGGATCAGCGCGATCAGCAGGATGATGAAGGGCAGCGAGCGGCCGATGTTCACGATCACGCCGACGACCTTGTTGACGGGGGCGTTCTGGAGCAGGCCGCCCTTGTCGGTGAGGACGAGGAGGACGCCCAGCGGCAGTCCGCCGGCGACGGTGACCAGTGCCGACCACAGCACCATGTAGAGGGTGTCGAGCGTTCCCTGGCTGAGCAGTGGCTGCATTTCGGACCAGGTCACTTGGCACCTTCCTTGGTGAGCGCGGTGGGCTGCTCGGTGGTGGCGACGTCTTCGGTGTCCCCGGCCGCTGCCACGGCGTCCCCGATCGGTCCCACGCCGTCCCCCGCCGCTTCCACGACCTCGACCTGGAGTCCCTGTTCGCGCAGGAAGCCGATGGGTACGACGTTCTCCTCGAAGGGGCCGGGCAGTTCGATGCGCATCCGGCCGATCTGGCGGCCCCCGACGGTGTCCATCGCCGCGCCGAGGATCGAGATGTCGATGTTGTAGGTGCGCGACAGCTGGGAGATGACCGGCTGGGTGGCCGCCTCGCCGTGGAATGTCACGTCGACGACCGTGCCGCCGGGTCCGGTCCCGGCGCCGTCCACCGGGAACAGTTCGCGCGCGAGCAGGGAGCCTGGGGTGGCGAGCAGTCCGCCGACCGTGCCGGACTCGGTGATCCGGCCCCTCTCCATGAGCGCGGCCGAGTCGCAGATCGTCTTGACGACCTCCATCTCGTGCGTGATCAGCAGGACGGTGAGGCCGAGCTGCTGGTTGATGTCGCGCAGGAGCCGCAGGATCGAGCGGGTGGTCTCGGGGTCGAGCGCGCTGGTCGCCTCGTCGGAGAGCAGTACCTTCGGCTCGCCCGCGAGGGCGCGTGCGATGCCGACGCGCTGCTTCTGGCCGCCGGAGAGCTGGGCCGGGTAGCTCTTGGCCTTGTCGGCGAGGCCGACGAGGTCGAGCAGTTCCCGTGCCCGGCGGGAGCGTTCCTGACCGGAGTGGCCGAGGATCTCCAGCGGCAGTTCGATGTTGTCCTGGACGGTGCGCGAGGACAGCAGGTTGAAGTGCTGGAAGACCATGCCGATGGAACTGCGCGCGCGGCGCAGTTCCTTGCCGGCCCGTCGGCCGCGGCCGGCGAGCGCGGTCAGGTCGGTCCCGTCGACGGTCACGGTGCCGGCGGTGGGACGTTCGAGGAGGTTGACGCAGCGGATGAGGGAGGACTTCCCGGCGCCGCTGCGGCCGACGACTCCGAAGACCTCACCTTCGCGTACGTGCAGGTCGACGCCGTCCAGCGCGGTGATCTCATGGCCGCGCGACCGGCCGGACCGGTAGATCTTCGTCAGGCCCGTAGTGGTGATCACAGGGGGTTTCCGTCACTGTCGGGTGCGCGGCGCGGCGGCCGGGCGGGGCACGGGGATTCGGGCGGTCCGACAGGGCGCGGCGCGGCACAGCGCGTCGGCTCACGGCGGCTCGCGGCCGGTCATGGCCGGTCACGCGTGAGGGACGTGCGGGAGCTACGAGACGTAACCACGGATGTGGCGTCGCTTCTGTCGGGCCTCGCTTCGGGGCGCGAGGCTCAGGCAGGGGCCCTCAGTGGGCGCACATTCGACACAGACAGCGAGCACCGGGCGTCGTGATCGCCTCGGTCGCAAGGGTGCGGCTGCTCGTCGTGGTCATGTCGGTAAGTAAAGCAGACGTATATCCCCGGTTCGGCCGGTTGTCCGGATAGCGGATATGCCTTCCGGGCCCGTCGGGAGGTGCGGCTGCGCGGTCGCAGGAGGCCGCCGATCTCCGGATTCACGGCTCTGACCTGCATGGATATGGGTGTGCGGGCGTCGGCGGGGAGGTCGGCGCCCGGTCCGGCGCGGCGGCAGGTTGTGGCCAAGGCCACGGTCCGCGGTCACGGCGGCGCTTGCGCCGAGGCCGGCGGCGGGCGGCGGTGCGTTCGCGCTTCCCGGCCACGGCCCGGCTCCTCACAGGGGCGATCGCACCGGGCTTATCGGGCCGTAATACTCTCGTCGTCATGCTTGTCGCCCTGACGGTCGCGGTCTCCGTGGCCGCTCTCGTCCTCGCCGCCTGGTGCGGTTTCGCCGCGTACCGGGACCAGCCCACCAAGGACTGGCACTTCATCGGCATGGCCGTGGTCACGGTGCTGGCGCTCGCCCAACTGGTCGTCGGAATCGTTCAGTTGGCACGTGGCGAGGACCCGGCGGAGAGTTCGGTGATCTTCGTCTCGTATCTGATCGGCGCGTTCGCCGCCGTGCCGTCGGCCGGATTCCTGTCCCTGGCCGAGCGGACCCGCTGGGGCTCGGCGACGGTCGCCGCGGGCGCCGTCGTCCTCGCCGTACTCGAAGTGCGTCTGTACGACATCTGGGGAGGCTGACCGTGGAGACCGGAACAGGGGCGGACGCGGGCACGGGGGCCGACGCGGGCACGGGCGGTCGGCCGGCGGGGCGGACCAGGCTGGTCGAGGGGCCCGGGCTGCTGCTCGTCTGGCTGTACGGGGTGATGTCGGTCGGCGCGGTGTCGCGGACCGCCTTCGAGATCGCCACCAAGTTCGACCGGGCACCGCTGGCGTACACGCTGTCGGGCATCGCCGCCGTCGTGTACGTGTTCATCACCTACACGCTCGTACGGGGCGGCGAGACGGCCCGCAAGGCGGCGCTGGTGTGCTGCGGCGGTGAACTCGTCGGTGTGCTCACCGTCGGGACCTGGACGATCGTGGACCCCTCCGCCTTTCCCGACGCGACGGTCTGGTCCGGGTTCGGCTGGGGTTATGTCTTCATTCCCGTGTTGCTGCCGATCACGGGAATGCTGTGGCTGCGCAGGTCCCGACGGGGTTGAGCGGTCGGAGGGTCGAACGGTCGAGGGTCAGGGATCGAGCGTCGAGGGTTGAGGGTGTTGGGGGTTGAGGCGGTCGATGACCGTCAGGCGCTGGCGACGAACGCCTCGGTGGCCGCCTCCTTCTCCAGCGTCACGAGCGTGAGACCGCGACCGGCCGTCTCACTCGCCACCGGCGCGTACCCCTTGCTCCGGTACAGCCGCAGATTGCCCTCGCTGCGATGGCCGGTGAAGAGCTGGAAGCGCTTGGCCGGCTCGGCTCCGGCGAAGCTCCCCTCTATCGCGTCGAGCAGTCGGCCGCCGAGACCGTGGTGCCGCATCCGCGGATGGACGATGAGCTTGCCGATCCTGGCCGTGCCCTCGCTGTCGATGACGCCCCGCACGGAGGCCACGACTTCGCCGCCGAGCCTGGCCACCAGAGCGTGGCCGCGGGCGATCTCGTCCTTGAGGTCGTCGAGGGTCTGGGTCAACGGTTCGATGGTGTAGTCACCGTAGAGCTCTGCCTCGCTCTGGTAACACAGGTACTGCAGCTTCAGGATGTGTTCCGCGTCCTGCGCACTCGCTGCTGAGATGGTCACGCTCATGCCCATGTGTGCATGCCTCCCGCTCACCTGCTGCCGCCGGTTGTCTACCGCTCCTTTCCCCGGAGTTCAGGAGCTGCAACCTCTGTGGTGAGCATTTTGCCCAGGCATCACAGGCGTGGGGAACGCCATGGCTCCAAACCACCCTGTGAGATACCCAACTCCCCTGTGATTTCGTGGTGGGTGGGGTGATCGGGCGACAACATCGCAGCCGTGGGGCCGGGGTGGGGGCCAGGTGTACGTTCTACGGTCCGGTGCCCAACCCGGCTTCCACGGGCACCGGTTGCGCCCCGGCCGGGAACCACCCGGCCGGGGCACGGACCGACACGCCGCCGCCGGAGTCAGTCCTTGTTGAAGTCGGCGGCCGCCAGCAGACCGGTGTCCGGGTTGTCGGTGAAGATGCCGTCGATGCCCTGCTCGAAGTAGGTCTTGAAGGCTCCGAAGGCGTCGCCGTACGCGTTGGGATCCGTACCGATGCGGAAGTCGGCCGGCAGGAAGCTGTTCTCGTTGCGCATCGTGTACGGGTGCAGGATCAGGCCCTTGTCGTGGGCGTCACGCACCAGCGTGGTCGGCTTGCCCAGCTTGCCGGCCGGGTCCCGCGGAATGATCAGGTCCACCCAGGGGCCGATGCCCTGCGCGAAGGACGCGATCCACTTCAGCCCCTTGGGCGTGATCAGGTCGGACACGAAACGCGGGTCACCCGACTGCTTGAAGTCCCACGGCTGCGTGTTCGCGGCGTCGAACAGTACGACGCGCGGCGTCGAGACCAGCTTGGCCATGCGCTGCATGCTGGTGGGCTCGAAGGACTGGAGGAAGAGCGGCGAGTCGCGGCGGTCCCTGCCGTACCGGCGCAGCAGCTTCGCGAGCCGCTCCTCCAGGCCGAGGCCGAGACCCCGGAAGTAGGTGGGGTGCTTCGTCTCGACGTACAGCCACACGGGCTCGCCCCGGCGGCGGCCCTCCTCGTCGGCCCAGCGCAGCACCTCTTCGAACGTGGGGATCTCCCAACGGCCGTTGTAGAGCGTGCTGTGCGGGCGCTGCTGCGGGATGCGCTCCTTGGCGCGCAGCTTCTTCAGTTCGGCGAGGGTGAAGTCCTCGGTGAACCAGCCGGTGAGGCTGACCCCGTCGACACTCTTGGTCGTCTTGCGCCCGGCGAACTCCGGGTGGTCGGCGACGTCCGTGGTCGCCGTGATGTCGTTCTCGTGACGGCAGACGAGATGACCGTCCTTGGTGGGCACGAGGTCCTGCTCGATCACGTGCGCGCCGAGGTCGAGCGCGAGCTGGTACGAACCGAGGGTGTGCTCGGGCCGGTAGCCGCTGGCGCCGCGGTGTCCGACGATCGTCGGCACCGGCAGGCCCTTGTGCGGCGGGCGGTGGCTGCCGCCGCGCCCGTCGGCCCGCGCCGCCTGCGCCGTACCGGCCGTGCCCGCGGAGAGACCGAGTGCGGCCGAGCCGAGCACCGCCGCTCCCAGCACGGTCCGTCGTCCCGGGATGTTGCTCGCACCCTGTGTCATGAACGCTCCTTCATGTGATGTCCATGTGCTGTCCCGCACCTGTCAAGCGAGGGCTTGATCGTAGGCAGTCACCCCCTACGCGGGGCAGATCTGGCGCGAACACATCGGAAACTCGTGTCAACACTGCGTATCCGATCGATGAACCCGATGTGCGCGGGGGGCCGACCCGCGAGTATCGTCCTCACCTGCAGAGAGTTAGTCGGCTCGATACGACCGCTCACCAACCGGAGGACCCCGTTGTCCCGCTTTGCGCTCGTCAAGGCAGTGCTCGGACCGATCTTGCGTCTGATGTTCCGGCCACGGGTGGAGGGCGCCGAGAACATTCCGGGGACCGGTCCGGTGATCCTCGCCGGCAACCACCTCACGTTCATCGACTCGATGATCCTGCCGCTCGTCTGCGGCAGCCGTCAGGTCTTCTTCATCGGCAAGGACGAGTACGTCACCGGCAAGGGGATCAAGGGCCGGCTGATGGCCTGGTTCTTCACCGGCTGCGGCATGATCCCGGTGGACCGTGACGGCGGGCGCGGCGGTGTCGCGGCGCTGATGACCGGCCGCCGGGTGCTTGAGGACGGCCATATGTTCGGCATCTACCCGGAGGGCACCCGCTCCCCCGACGGCCGGCTGTACCGGGGCCGTACGGGTATCGCGCGGCTGACGCTGATGACCGGCGCGCCCGTGATCCCCTTCGCGATGATCGGCACGGACAAGATCCAGCCGAACGGGTCGGGCATGCCGCGGCCGAGCAAGGTGACGGTCCGCTTCGGCGCGCCGATGGAGTTCTCGCGGTACGACGGCATGGACCGCGACCGCTATGTGCTGCGGGCGGTGACCGACTCCGTGATGACGGAGGTCATGCGGCTCGGTGGGCAGGAGTACGTGGACATGTACGCCACCAAGGCGAAAGCTGCCTGAGCCCGGCCGACCCGGCCGACGCCCGCATCCCTCCGTCGGAGGAGCGCGGGCGCCGGTCCTGTTCGGGCGGTTGTCCTCAGTCGCGGGACGGGCTGGGTGTTCTGTCCTCGATCGCCGGAGTGGCCGGTTCGGCGCCGTCCTCCAGCTTCTGGCCGCGCAGCAGGAACCACGCCACCACCGAGGTCGCGAGCAGCACCGCCGCCCCCGCGCCCGCCGCGATACGCAGGCCGTGGACGAATGCCTCCTGGGCCGCCGCGACCAGTTCCGCTCCCTGGTGACCGGGGATGACGCGTGCCGCCTCCACCGCGCCGCCCAGTGACTCGTGTGCGGCCGCCGCCGTCTCGGCGGGTACGCCCGCCGGGGTGAGGAAGCCCCGGTAGACGCCCGTGACGATCGAGCCGAGGAGCGCGATGCCGAGCGCGGCGCCCAGTTCGTACGCCGTCTCCGACACCGCCGACGCGGCGCCCGCCTGTTCCTTGGGGACGCTGGAGAGGATCACGTCGGCCGTCACGGTGAACGAGAATCCCGCGCCGACGCCGACGACCAGCAGCACGGCGCCGAGCATCGGGTAGCCGGTGGTCTCGGTCAGCACGACGAGTGAGGCGGTCGCCAGGCCGACACCGGCGAGGCCGCCGGCCACCACCAGCCGTACGGAGAACCGGCGGGCGGCCCGGCCGGCGAGCAGGCCGGCCGTCACGGCGCCGACGGCGGCGGGCAGTTCGGCCACACCCGCCTCCAACGGGCCGCGCCCCTGGACGAGTTGCAGATACTGCGACAGGAAGAAGACCAGCCCGGACAGGCCGAGGATGGTCAGCAGGTCGGCGAGTACGGCTCCGGAGAAGCCGCGGTTCCTGAACAGCCGCATGTCGAGCAGCGGGTGGCGGATCCTGAGCTGTCTGCGGACGAAGCGGACGAGCGCGGCGACGCCGACCACCGCCGCGGCGGCGATGTCCCAGCGCAGACCGTGCGCGGCGGCTTCCTTGATGGCGTACACGACACCGACGATCCCGATGAGCGACAGCAGCACGCTCTGCAGGTCCCAGGGGCCGGGCGCGGGGTTCTTCGACTCGGGCAGGAGCTTCACGCCCACGACGACGAGGACCGCCATGACGGGCAGGTTGATCAGGAAGACCGAGCCCCACCAGAAGTGCTCCAGCAGGAATCCGCCGACGACCGGGCCCACGGCGGCGCCCGCCGACGCGGCGGCGCCCCAGATGCCGATGGCGAGGCTGCGCTCCCTGGGGTCGTGGAAGATGTTGCGGATCAGGGCCAGCGTGGAGGGCATCAGCGTCGCGCCGGCGACACCCAGCAGCGCCCGCGCGACGATCATCATCTCCGGGCTGGTCGCGTACGCGTTGAGTACGGAGACGGCGCCGAAGGCGACGGCGCCCGTCAGCAGCAGTTTCTTGCGGCCGATCCGGTCGCCGAGGCTGCCCATGGAGACGAGCAGGCCGGCGATGACGAACGAGTAGATGTCGCCGATCCAGAGCAGTTGGGTGCCGGACGGCTTGAGGTCCTCGCTCAGGAAGGGAGTGGCGAGGCCGAGGACCGTGGCGTCGACCGCCACCAGCAGCACGGCCAGGACGAGTACGGACAGGGCGAGCCAGCGCCCCGGACGGTGCCGGGGGTCCGTCTCCGTCGCCCGCAGGTCGGTGCTGATCATTGCTCCACGCTCCGTCGTGCTCCGCCGAGCAGCAACTCGGCGATCATGTACTGGAAGTCCTTCGCGGCGACCCGTCCGTCCTGGACGGCCCAGGCGCAGGTGCCGACGAGTCCGTAGAACGCCTCGGTGAGCCAGGCGGGTGGCAGGTCGATACGGAACTCGCCCTGCTCCTGTCCGCGCCGGAAGAGTCCGGCGACCCGGGCGTCGAGCCGGTCCCAGCCCTCGTCCACCTCGCCCTCGAAGAGCTGGTTCTCCGTGACCAGGAAGGCCAGGAGCCCGGCGGCGGGCTCGACCTCGGCGACCAGTCTGCGCAGCGCGTCGCTCGCGGGTCCCTCGTCCGGCCGCGCCGCGTCGAGCGCGGCCTCGAACTCCCGGATGCCCAGCTCCTCCAGCGCCTTGACCAGGGCGTCACGCCCCGCGAAGTGCCGGTGCAGGGTGGCCCGGCCGATGCCGGAGGCCCGCGCGACCTCGTCCATGGTGGCGGTCGCCTTGCGGGTGAGGAGGGCGGCGGCCGTACGCAGCACCTGGTCACGATCGACTGTCATGAGACAACCATAGCCCAAATGAGACGTTGATGTCTCACACGACACAGATACCACTCAGTACGGGCCACTGTCGAGCAACCCCGGGCCAAGGGATATCTTGATGTCGAGCAATGTTGCAGACGTGGAGCGGAGCACCCGGTGACAGACTCGACCATCATTTACACGCACACCGACGAGGCCCCGGCCTTGGCCACCTACTCATTCCTGCCTGTGGTCGAGGCATATGCCTCGACGGCCGGGGTCACGGTGGAGCGCCGTGACATCTCGCTGGCGGGACGGATCATCGCCGGTTTCGCCGACCGTCTCGAAGTGGGACAGCGGATCGATGACGCGCTCGCGGAGCTGGGCGCCCTGGCCAAGACGCCCGAGGCGAACATCATCAAGCTGCCGAACATCTCGGCGTCGATCCCGCAGCTGAAGGCGGCGATCGCGGAGCTGCAGCAGCAGGGTTACGCGCTGCCCGACTACCCGGACGACCCGAAGTCGGACGAGGACAAGGACGTACGGGCGCGCTACGACAAGGTCAAGGGCAGCGCCGTGAACCCGGTGCTGCGCGAGGGCAACTCGGACCGCCGCGCCCCCGCCTCGGTGAAGAACTACGCCAAGGCGCACCCCCACCGGATGGGCGCCTGGACGGCCGATTCGAAGACGAACGTCGCGCACATGGACGCCGACGACTTCCGTTCCACCGAGAAGTCCGCCGTGATCGCCGAGGACGGCACTCTGCGGATCGAGCTGGTGGGCGACGACGGGAACACCACCGTCCTGCGCGAGTCGGTGCCCGTGCTGGCCGGCGAGGTCGTGGACGTGTCCGCGATGCGCGTGGCCGCGCTGCGTGAGTTCCTCACGGCGCAGATCGCCCGCGCCAAGGCCGAGGACGTGCTGTTCTCGGTGCACCTCAAGGCCACGATGATGAAGGTCTCCGACCCGATCATCTTCGGTCACACGGTGCGCGCCTTCTTCCCCAAGACCTTCGCGGAGCACGGCCAGGCGCTCGCCGCGGCCGGTCTGAGCCCGAACGACGGTCTCGGCGGCATCCTGAAGGGCCTGGAGTCGCTGCCCGAGGGCGCGAAGATCGCGGAGTCCTTCACGGCCGAGCTGGCCGAGGGCCCGGCGCTGGCGATGGTCGACTCCGACAAGGGCATCACCAATCTGCACGTGCCGAGCGATGTCATCGTCGACGCCTCCATGCCGGCCATGATCCGCACCTCCGGCCACATGTGGGGCCCGGACGGCGGCGAGGCCGACACGCTCGCCGTCATCCCCGACAGCAGCTACGCGGGCATCTACCAGGTCGTCATCGACGACTGCCGCGCCCACGGCGCCTACGACCCGTCGACCATGGGCTCGGTGTCCAACGTCGGTCTGATGGCGCAGGCCGCCGAGGAGTACGGCAGCCACGACAAGACCTTCGAGATCCCCGCCACCGGCACGGTGCGCGTCGTGGACACGGCGGGCAACACCGTACTGGAGCAGACGGTCAGCGCCGGCGACGTCTTCCGGATGTGCCAGACCAAGGACGTGCCGATCCAGGACTGGGTCAAGCTGGCCGTCAGTCGCGCCCGCGCCACCGGAAACCCGGCGGTGTTCTGGCTGGACGAGGGCCGCGCGCACGACGCCAACCTGATCGCCAAGGTGAACGCCTACCTGCCCGAGCACGACACCGACGGGCTGACCATCGAGATCAAGACGCCCGTCGAGGCGATCGCGTACTCGCTGGAGCGCATCCGGCGCGGCGAGGACACCATCTCGGTGACCGGCAACGTCCTGCGTGACTATCTGACCGACCTCTTCCCGATCCTGGAGCTGGGCACGAGCGCCAAGATGCTCTCGGTCGTGCCGCTCATCAACGGCGGCGGGCTCTTCGAGACGGGCGCGGGCGGCTCGGCACCGAAGCATGTGCAGCAGCTCGTCAAGGAGGACTACCTCCGCTGGGACAGCCTGGGCGAGTTCCTCGCGCTGGCCGTCAGCTTCGAGCACCTCGCGACCACGACGGGCAACGCGCGCGCCCAGGTGCTCGCCGACACGCTCGACCGCGCCACCGGCTCGTTCCTGAGCGAGAACAAGTCGCCCAGCCGCAAGGTCGGCGGCATCGACAACCGCGGCAGCCACTTCTACCTGGCGCTCTACTGGGCGCAGGAGCTGGCGAAGCAGACCGAGGACGCGCAGCTCGCCGGCGCGTTCGCGGCGCTCGCCGAGACGCTGGCCGAGCAGGAGCAGACAATCGTGGCCGAACTGCTCGCCGTGCAGGGCGCGCCGGTCGACATCGGCGGCTACTACCAGCCCGACCCGGCGAAGGCGGAGGCCGTGATGCGGCCGTCGAAGACGTTCAACCAGGCGATCTCCACGCTGGGTTGATCCACCGCGCCACGCGAAAGCGCCGGACGGGCTCCCCGCTGT
>NZ_JBHUZM010000098.1:0-29498 GCF_042667665.1 Streptomyces sp. NPDC057307
GGGCCCCTCCGGCGACCGGGAACAGGCGTAACCGGTCCCGCCGTTACGCGGCCACGCCTCGGGCCAGCAGGTCCGAGATCGCGTCGACCGTGCGGAGCGTCGGCACCTCGATGTCGCACATCGCGGCGAGTTCGACGACGGCCGCGAGCAGCACGTCCAGCTCCATCGGCTTCCCCTTCTCCAGGTCCTGGAGTGTGGAGGTCCGGTGGTCCCCGACCCGTTCCGCGCCGGCCAGCCGGCGTTCGACGGAGATGTCCGGGTGGCAGCCGAGTGCCTCGGCCACCCGGAGCGTCTCGGTCATCATCAGTTCGATGACCTCCCGTGTGGTGCGGTGCAGACACATCTCCCGCATCGTGGCGCGGGTCAGCGCGCTGATCGGGTTGAAGGAGATGTTGCCGAGGAGCTTGATCCAGATCTCGTCGCGCAGTTCGGCCTCGACCGGACACTTGAGTCCGCCCGCCCGCATGGCCTCGCCGAACTCCTTGGTGCGCGGCGAGAGCGACCGGTCGGGCTCCCCGATAGAGAACCGGGTGCCTTCCAAGTGCCGTACGACGCCCGGTCCTTCCAGCTCCGTCGCCGCGTAGACCACGCAGCCGATGGCGCGCTCCGGCGGCAGGACCGCGCTGACCGAGCCGCCGGGGTCGACGCTCTCGATCCGGCGGCCGTCGTGCGGGCCGCCGTGCCGGTGGAAGTACCACCAGGGGATGCCGTTCTGGGCGGCGATGACCGCCGTGTGCTCCTGGAGGAGAGGCGCGATGAGCGGCCCGCACGCCGCGTACGAATTCGCCTTGAGGCCCAGGAACACATAGTCGACCGGACCGATGTCGGCCGGCTGATCGGTGGCGTGCACCCGCGCGGTCCAATCGCCGCGCGGGCTGTACACCCGGACTCCGTGCTGCCTCATGGCCGCCAGGTGCGGTCCACGGGCGATGAGATGGACTTCGGCGCCTGCTCGATCGAGCGCGGCTCCGACATAGGCGCCGATCGCTCCGGCGCCGACGACTGCGACTTTCACCGTGGGGCTCTCCGTTCGCTCTGAGGGTGTTGGGAGAAGCGCGGAATCAGCGAAAGGGACATACTTTGCCGACGATATATTGTCTACAGTATGGAATAACTGCCGACAAGACTTCTGTCGTCGGCATACGGTCGGCTTCGACCTGGACATGAACGGGTCAAAGATCTTCCCAAACCGTCCGGACGGTTCCTAGGCTGCGCGACCATGACCCCACCACTCGCCCCGGTCGGCTGGAGCCGCTGGCTGGTACCCCCCGCCGCGCTCTCGGTGCACCTCTCGATCGGTCAGGCCTACGCCTGGAGCGTGTTCAAGCCGCCGCTGGAATCCGCTCTCGGCCTCTCCGGCACCCAGAGCGCCCTCCCCTTCCAGCTGGGCATCGTGATGCTCGGCCTGTCCGCCGCCTTCGGCGGCACGCTCGTCGAACGCAACGGCCCACGCTGGGCGATGACCGTCGCCCTCGTCTGCTTCTCGTCCGGCTTCCTGCTGTCCGCGCTCGGCGCCGCGACCGAGCAGTTCTGGCTGATCGTCTTCGGCTACGGCTTCGTGGGCGGCATCGGGCTCGGCATCGGCTACATCTCGCCCGTCTCGACGCTGATCAAGTGGTTCCCCGACCGGCCCGGCATGGCGACCGGCATCGCGATCATGGGCTTCGGCGGCGGCGCGCTCATCGCGTCGCCGTGGTCCGCGCAGATGCTGGAGTCGTTCGGCTCCACGAGTGACGGCATAGCCAAGGCATTCCTCGTGCACGGCCTGGTCTACGCGGTCTTCATGCTGCTCGGCGTCCTGCTGATCCGCGTGCCGCGCCCGGACGCGGCACCGAAGGCACCGAAGGCGGCGGCGCCGGAGCGATCGGCGCTGATCACCACCGCCCAGGTCTCCGCCAAGTCGGCCGTGCGCACACCGCAGTTCTGGCTGCTGTGGATCGTCCTCTGTATGAACGTCACCGCGGGCATCGGCATCCTGGAGAAGGCCGCCCCGATGATCACCGACTTCTTCGCCGGCACCGGCACACCGGTCTCCGTCTCGGCCGCGGCCGGTTTCGTCGCGCTGCTGTCGGCGGCCAACATGGCGGGCCGGATCGGCTGGTCGTCCACCTCCGACGTGATCGGCCGGAAGAACACCTACCGCCTCTATCTGGGCGTCGGCGCGCTGATGTATCTGCTGATCGCGCAGTTCGGCGACACGTCCAAGCCGCTGTTCATCATCTGCGCGCTGGTGATCCTCTCCTTCTACGGAGGCGGCTTCGCGACCGTCCCCGCCTACCTCAAGGACCTGTTCGGCACCTACCAGGTGGGCGCGATCCACGGACGGCTGCTCACCGCCTGGTCGGCGGCCGGCGTCCTCGGCCCGCTCATCGTCAACCGGGTCGCCGACAGCCAGGAGGAGGCGGGCAAGAGCGGACCCGGACTGTACGGACTGTCGCTGACCATCATGATCGGGCTGCTCGTCGTCGGCTTCGTGGCCAACGAGCTGGTCCGCCCCGTACATCCGCGCCACCATCTGCCGGACAACACACCCGGCACGAAGCCGGAAGCACCGGCGTCCGAAGAACGGAAGGAGACCCCCGATGAGCACAGCACCGGAGAGCGGGAGCGCAGTGTCTGAGTCCCGGCGCACCGCGCTGATCGTCTTCGCGTGGCTCTGGGTAGGCGTCCCTCTCGCGTACGGTCTGTATGAACTGGTCCGAAAGGCCACTCAGCTGTTCACCGGGTGACACAGGGTGACGTCGGGTGGCCCCGGAGGACGCCGGATGATCCGGAGTCTCCAAGAGGAGGCGGGTAATCCTGTTGGGTCGCCTGCCCCCTTACTCGTGAGTCGCTGACGAGACTGGGGATCTCCTGACGTCGACCCAGAGGAGGTCCCGGGCATGACCGGCACTCGTATCGCCGCGCTCGGGCACTATCAGCCCGCCAAGGTGCTCACCAACGCCGACCTGGCGGGCATGGTCGACACCAGTGATGAGTGGATCACGAGCCGTGTCGGGATCAAGACACGGCATGTGGCCGGCCCCGACGAGTCGGTGGACGAGCTGGCCGCGCACGCGGCCGCCAAGGCGCTCGCCGCGGCCGGCCTGACCCCCGCGGACATCGACCTCGTCCTGGTCGCCACGTCCACGGCGATCGACCGGTCGCCGAACATGGCCGCGCGCGTGGCCGCCCGGCTCTCCATGGGCTCGCCGGCCGTGATGGACCTCAACGTGGTCTGCGCCGGCTTCACCCACGCGCTCGCCACCGCCGACCACGCCGTACGGGCCGGCGCCGCGACCCGTGCGCTGGTCATCGGCGCGGACAAGATGGCCGACATCGCCGACTGGACCGACCGCTCGACCTGCGTCCTTCTCGGCGACGGCGCGGGCGCGGCGGTCGTCGAGGCGGTCCGGCCGGGCGAGGAGCCGGGCATCGGCCCGGTGCTCTGGGGCTCGGTGCCGGAGATGGGCAACGCCGTACGGATCGAGGGCACCCCGCCGCGCTTCGCGCAGGAGGGCCAGTCCGTCTACCGCTGGGCCACCACCCAGCTCCCGCCGATCGCCCGCAAGGTCTGCGAACGCGCGGGCATCGCGCCCGAGGACCTGGCCGCCGTCGTGCTGCACCAGGCCAACCTGCGGATCATCGAGCCCGTCGCCCAGAAGATCGGCGCGGTCAACGCGGTCATCGCGCGCGACGTCGTGGACTCCGGCAACACCTCGGCCGCGTCGATCCCCATGGCGCTGTCCAAGCTGGTGGAGCGCGGCGAGGTGGAATCCGGCGCTCCGGCGCTGCTTTTCGGGTTTGGCGGAAATCTCTCTTACGCCGGGCAGGTCATCCGCTGCCCCTGATCCGCTACGGTTCTCGGTAGACTGTAGACGATAGCCAATCGTTGCTCTCTGTTGCCGAGGTCTTTACCGTAGATCAGCCAGGAATGGGGGACCGCAATGTTGTCCGCAGGACTGCCGCAGGGCTCAGTGCCCAAACTCGAACGCCCTGGCCCGCTGCGCGAGCGCGTCTACGAGGCCCTCCTTGAGCTCATCACGGTCCGCCAGCTCCGGCCCGGACAGCATCTGGTGGAGAGCGAACTCGCCGGTCATCTCGGGGTTTCCCGCCAGCCCGTACGTGAGGCGCTGCAGCGGCTGAACACCGAGGGATGGGTGGATCTGCGTCCTGCCCAGGGCGCGTTCGTCCACGAGCCGACCGAGGCGGAGGCGGACCAACTGCTCTCGGTCCGAACCCTCCTGGAGGCCGAGGCGGCGAGGCTTGCGGCTGCGAATTCTGGCTCGGCGGGGATCGCGGCGCTGGAGGCGCTCTGCGCCAAGGGCGAGCAGTCGGTGGCCGACGACGACGTGGATCTCACGGTCGCGACGAACGCCGCGTTCCACGCCAAGGTGATGGAGCTGGCGGGGAACGTCGTCCTGGCGGAGCTGGCGGCGCAGGTGGACCGCCGGGTGCGCTGGTACTACACGCCGGTGGCGCGGCAGCGCGGCAAGCAGTCCTGGATCGAGCACCGGGCCCTGATCGCGGCCATCTCCGCGCGGGACGAGAAGGCGGCGACGGAGGTCATGCGCCGCCACACGGAGCAGACGCGCACCACGTACCACCACCGCGGGGACACCCCGGTCTGACACCCGGGTCTGACGCCGAGGTCTGACACCCGGGTCTGACACCAGGACCCGAGTGCCGGACTCCGATCCGACGGATTCGCACATGTGCGAATGAAGAGTGAGGCGCCCCCGGCACCTGGCGGGGGCGCCTTTCGCGTGCCCGGTCCCGACGGACGGTCACACGTCTTTGTCCTGACTGTGGAGAAAGTTAGGAGGGATTCCTGCGCAACTTCTTCCCACTCGGGGAAAGCGCTGCTACGTTCCCCTCGAAAGCCCGTCGAAACGACACCCGACGTAGCGACGCACACACAGCCGAGAGGCGGGGAGGGGCGCGTGAGACGTATGACCGCACGACCCGCGAACGCTCATCAGGCGCGACTGCTCCGGCTCTTGCGTGACGGTGGGCCCAACTCCCGCGCCCAGCTCGGCGATCAGGTCGACCTCTCCCGCTCCAAGCTCGCCGTCGAGGTCGACCGGCTGCTGGAGACCGGACTCGTCGTGGCCGACGGACTCGCCGCGTCGCGCGGCGGCCGTCGCTCCCACAACATCCGGCTCGCGCCCGCCCTCCGCTTCCTCGGCGTCGACATCGGCGCCACGTCCATCGACGTCGCCGTCACCAACGCCGAACTCGAAGTGCTCGGCCACGTCAACCACCCCATGGACGTCCGCGAGGGCCCGGTCGCCGTCTTCGAGCAGGTGCTCGCGATGGCCGCCAAGCTCAAGGCATCCGGACTCGCCGACGGTTACGACGGCGCCGGCATCGGCGTCCCCGGCCCCGTCCGCTTCCCCGAAGGTGTACCGGTCGCGCCGCCGATCATGCCCGGCTGGGACGGTTTCCCCGTACGTGAGGCGCTCAGCCAGGACCTCGGCTGCCCCGTCATGGTCGACAACGACGTGAATCTGATGGCGATGGGCGAGCAGCACGCGGGCGTCGCACGCTCCGTGGGCGACTTCCTCTGCATCAAGATCGGCACCGGTATCGGCTGCGGCATCGTCGTCGGCGGCGAGGTCTACCGCGGTACGACCGGCAGCGCGGGCGACATCGGCCATATCCGGGTCGAGCCCGACGGCCGCGCCTGCGTCTGCGGCAACAGGGGTTGCCTGGAAGCCCACTTCAGCGGCGCCGCGCTGGCCAGGGACGCCGAGGACGCCGCCCGTACGGGCCGTTCCGCCGAACTCGCCGCGCGCCTCGAAGCGTCCGGCCGGCTCACCGCCGCCGACGTCGCCGTCGCCGCGGCGGCCGGCGACCCCACCGCCCTCTACCTCATCCGCGAGGGCGGCAACCGGGTCGGCCAGGTCATCGCCGGGCTCGTCAGCTTCTTCAACCCGGGCCTCGTCGTGATCGGCGGCGGGGTGACCGGGCTGGGCCACACCCTGCTGGCCAGCGTCCGCACCCAGGTCTACCGCCAGTCACTGCCGCTGGCCACCGGCAACCTCCCCATCGTTCTGGGGGAGTTGGGGCCGACCGCCGGAGTCACCGGCGCGGCCCGCCTCATCAGCGACCACCTCTTCTCCCCGGCCTGACACCGGCACCCCGACGTCAGGCCGTACGGCACACGCTTCACCCGCACCATCGAGATAACAGCGAAATAACGGCAAAAAGCATAACAAAAGCATCACCGGTCACGGCGCCACGCACCATCCGACGCCACCTGCGCGAGCCGCATCACCCGCACAAGCCGCACGTCCCGCACGAGCCGCATCACTCGTACCAGCCGCACCATCCGCAGCATCCGCACGTCCTGTTCCGCACGCCCGCACGCCCGCTCACCGGCCGCATCCGCCGAGGGGATACGCCATGGCACCAGCACCACCCGAAGGCCACCTGCTCACCATGTCCGGCATCACCAAGCTGTTCCCGGGCGTCCGCGCCCTGGACGGCGTGGACCTGGAGGTCCAGGCAGGCGAAGTCCACTGTCTGCTCGGCCAGAACGGGGCCGGCAAGTCCACACTCATCAAGGTGCTCGCCGGCGCGCACCAGCCCGACGACGGTGTCATCACCTGGCGCGGCGAAGAGGTCCAGCTCAAGTCACCCATCGCGGCGATGAAGCTCGGCATCGCGACCATCTACCAGGAACTCGACCTGGTCGAGGGCCTGTCGGTCGCCGAGAACATCTTCCTCGGTCACGAGCCGACCTCCGCCGGCTTCATCGTCAAGGGCGGCGAGGCCAGAACCGCCGCCACCGCGCTCCTCGCGAGGCTCGGCCACCCCGAGATCCCCGCGGGCCGCCAGGTCGGTGAACTGTCCGCCGCGCACCAGCAGATCGTCTCCATGGCCCGCGCGCTCTCCCACGACGTACGCCTCATCGTGATGGACGAGCCGTCGGCGGCGCTCGACCCGGACGAGGTCGACAACCTCTTCCGTATCGTCGACACCCTCACCGCCGACGGTGTCGCCGTCATCTACATCTCCCACCGCCTGGAGGAGATCCGCCGCATCGGCGACCGCGTCACCGTCATCAAGGACGGCCGCACCGTCGCCGTGGGTCTGCCCGCGAAGGAGACCCCCACCAGCGACGTCGTCTCCCTGATGACCGGCCGCGAGGTCGCGTACGTCTTCCCCGACCGCCCGGCGCTCGCCGACGCCCCGCGCGGCGAGCCCGTGCTGCGGACCGAAGGTCTCACCAGGGAAGGGGAGTTCGAACCGGTCGACCTCGAACTGCGGCCCGGCGAGATCGTCGGCCTCGCGGGACTGGTCGGCTCGGGACGCTCCGAGATCCTGGAGACCATCTTCGGCGCCCGCAAGCCCACCGCCGGCCGGGTCCTGGTCGACGGCAAGGAGCTGAAGCCCGGCAGCGTCCGCGCCGCCGTGCGCGCCGGACTCGGCCTCGCCCCCGAGGAGCGCAAGGCCCAGGCCCTGCTGCTCATCCAGTCGGTCACCCGCAACGTGTCGGTGTCGTCCATGTCCCGGTTCTCCCGCGCCGGCTGGCTGGACAGCGCCGCCGAGCGCAAGGCCGCCAGGGCCGCGACCCAGGAACTCTCCCTGCGCCCCGACAACCCCGACGCGATCATCCGCACCCTGTCCGGCGGCAACCAGCAGAAGGCGGTCCTCGCCCGCTGGCTGCTCCGCGGCTGCCGGGTGCTGCTCCTCGACGAACCCACCCGCGGTGTGGATGTCGGCGCCCGGGCCGAGCTCTACTCCGTGATCCGCCGGCTGGCCGACGACGGCCTCGCCGTACTTCTCGTCTCCAGCGAGGTCCCCGAGGTCCTTGGCCTCGCCGACCGGGTGCTGGTGCTCCGGGAGGGCCGTGTCGTCCACAAGGCACCGGCCCAGGAGCTGGACGAGCACCGTGTACTCGACCTTGTGATGGAAGGGAGTCCGACGCCATGAAACAGCCTGCCTCTGAGGCGCAGCAGGGCGGGCCCGACGCCGCACCCGCCGCCGACGCCGTACCCGTACCGCTGAACAAGCCCGCCGGAAAGACGCCGGGAGGTGCCAAGGGCGGCCCGCCGCTCGGGCTGCGTCTCGACTTCCGTACCCTCTCGCTGCTCGGCGTGCTCGCCGCCCTGATCGTCGTGGGCGGTATCACCAAGCCCGAACAGTTCCTGGACACCAGCAACCTCCAACTGGTGCTGACCCAGGCGTCGATCATCGGTGTCGTCACCGTCGGCATGACGTTCGTCATCACCAGCGGCGGCATCGACCTGTCGGTCGGCGCGATCGTGGCCCTGGCCTCGGTGTGGGCGACGACCCTGGCGACCCAGGAGTACGGCTTCGCCGGCATCCTGTTCACCGCGATCATCGTGGGTCTGGCCTGTGGTCTGGTCAACGGTGTGCTGATCGCGTACGGCGGCATGGCGCCGTTCATCGCGACTCTCGCGATCATGGCGTCCGCCCGTGGTCTGGCCCTCCAGATCACCGACGGCAACACGCAGATCGTCACCCTGAAGTCGGTGCTCGACCTCGGCGCCCGGGACTCGTACATCCTCGGGATCCCGCCGCTCGTCATCATCTTCGCGGTGGTGACGGTGGTCGGCTGGCTGCTGCTGAACCGGACGACGTTCGGCCGCCGCACGATCGCGGTCGGCGGCAACGCGGAGGCGACCCGCCTCGCCGGTATCGACGTCCGCAGGCAGCGGCTGTATCTGTACCTGTTCTCCGGACTGTGCTGCGGTATCGCGGCCTTCATGCTGATCGTGCTCTCCGGCTCCGGACAGAACACGAACGGAAACCTCTACGAGCTCGACGCCATCGCGGCGGCGATCATCGGCGGCACCCTGCTCAGCGGTGGCCGCGGCACGATCGTCGGCTCCGTCCTCGGTGTCCTGATCTTCACCACGATCACCAACATCTTCGCGCTCAACAACCTGCAGAGCGACGTCCAGCAGATCGCCAAGGGCGCGATCATCGTCGCCGCCGTACTGGTCCAGCGCCGCACGGCGCGCAACGGGGAGGGCTGACCCCGTACCCCGGGGCCCGACCTCGTACCGCTTCCCTACGCACCGCTTCCGACGTACCGCTCGAAGAGCTTTCCTGAAGGGGACGAACCGCCATGCCAGAAACGAGCCGTAGAGGTCTGCTGTTCGGCACCGCCGCCATTTCCGCGGGTGCCCTCCTGACCGCCTGTACCAGCAACGAGAAGGACGAGCCGGCCGCGAACAACGAGCCGGCGGCCGACGACAAGCCGGGCAAGGCCGTCACCATCGGCTTCGCCGGCCCCCAGGCGGACCACGGCTGGCTCAACGCGATCAACGACAACGCCCGCAGCCAGGCGAAGAAGTACTCGGACGTCACCCTCGACATCACCGAGGGCTCGAACGACACCGCCGCCCAGATCGGCCAGATCGACGCCCTGATCAACAAGAAGGTCGACGTCCTGGTGATCCTGCCGGCCGACGGCAAGGCCCTCACCCAGGCCGGTCTCAAAGCGATGCGCGCGGGCATCCCCGTCATCAACCTGGACCGCATCTTCGCCGACCCGCAGGCCTTCCGCTGCTACGTCGGCGGTGACAACTACGGCATGGGCGTCAACGCGGGCAACTACATCGGCGAGAAGCTGAAGGACAAGGCCAACGCCACCGTCATCGAACTGTCGGGCCCCGACAGCCTGGAGCTGACCAAGCAGCGCACCCAGGGCTTCGACGACGCGCTCAAGAACTACCCGAACATCAAGAAGGTCGCCCGCCAGGCGGCCGACTTCACCGTCGAGTCCGGCCAGGCCAAGATGGCCCAGCTGCTCCAGGCGCAGTCCAAGTTCGACGCCCTGTGGAACCACGACGACGACCAGGGCGTCGGCGCGCTGCGCGCCATCGACCAGGCCGGCCGTGACGGCTTCCTGATGGTCGGCGGCGCCGGTGCCAAGGCGGCGATGGACGCCATCAAGGCCGACAACAGCGTCCTGAAGGCGACCGTGCTGTACCCGCCGATCATGGCGTCGTCGGCGATCGACCTCGCCCGCGCGCTGGGCCAGAGCAAGGGCGTCAGCGGCCTGGCCGGTCTGGAGATCCCGGCCCAGGTGACGCTGTTCTCGGCGGTCGTCGACAAGACCAACATCGACGAGTACCTGCCCCAGGGATTCAGCTGACCGGCTCCGCCAGTCAGGACCTGACAGGTCCTGGGGGGTGTCTTGTCCGGCCTGATCGACAGGACGCCCCCCAGCCCCCACACGCGCGAGAGACGAGGAGTACTCCCTTATGACCAGCAGGGAAGCGTCGGAGAAGGAAGCCGGCGCACCGCCGCCACTCGGTATCGGCATGATCGGATACTCGTTCATGGGTGCCGCCCACTCCCAGGGCTGGCGCACGGCGGGACATGTCTTCGATCTGCCGATGCGGCCGCACCTGGCCGCCATCTGCGGGCGGGACGAGACGGCCGTCGCCAAGGCGGCCGACAAACTCGGCTGGGCCGCCGCGGAGACCGACTGGCGGGACCTCATCGCGCGTGACGACGTGCAGCTGGTCGACATCTGCACGCCGGGGGACAGCCACGCGGAGATCGCCATCGCCGCGCTGGAGGCGGGCAAGCACGTCCTGTGCGAGAAGCCGCTGGCCAACTCGGTCGCCGAGGCCGAGGCCATGGTCCGGGCGGCCGAAGCGGCCAGGTCCCGGGGCCAGTTGGCCATGGTGGGCTTCAACTACCGCCGGGTGCCCGCCATCGCGTACGCCCGCAGGCTGATCGAGGAGGGGAGGCTCGGCGCGCTGCGGCACGTCCGGGTCACCTACCTCCAGGACTGGCTGGTCGACGCCGACTTCCCCCTCACCTGGCGGCTCAAGCGTGAGCACGCGGGGTCCGGGGCGCTCGGCGACCTGGGCGCCCACATCGTGGACCTCGCCCAGTTCCTGGCGGGGGAGCCGCTGGTGGGGGTCTCGGCGATGACCGAGACGTTCGTACGGGAGAGGCCGCTGCTCTCAGGGGCGTCGGCCGGTCTCTCGGCGTCCGGCGGCGCGGAGACGGGCCCGGTCACGGTGGACGACGCCGCGCTGTTCACCGGACGCCTCGCCTCGGGGGCGCTGGCGTCCTTCGAGGCGACCCGGATGGCGGCGGGACGCAAGAACGCGCTGCGCCTGGAGATCAACGGTGAGCGCGGCTCGCTCGCCTTCGATCTGGAGCGGCTCAACGAGCTGTCGTTCCACGACCAGTCGGAGCCCGCGGTCACCGCCGGCTTCCGGCGGATCCTGGTCACCGAGTCCGAGCACCCGTATCTGGACGCCTGGTGGCCGCCGGGCCACGGTCTCGGCTACGAGCACACCTTCGTGCACCAGGCCAAGGATCTGGTCGAGGCGATCGCCGCCGGAACCGATCCCGCGCCCTCCTTCGCCGACGGTCTCCAGGTGCAGCGGGTCCTCGCCGCCGTGGAGGACAGCGCGGAGAAGAACGCCATCTACACACCCGTGCCGGCCCCGTCCGGAACTCAAGTCTAGGAAGGTCCGTATGCCTCGCCCGTTCACGCTGTTCACCGGCCAGTGGGCCGATCTGCCCCTGGAAGAGGTCTGCCGGCTCGCCCGTGACTTCGGTTACGACGGTCTGGAACTGGCCTGCTGGGGCGACCACTTCGAGGTCGACAAGGCGCTCGCCGACCCGGGCTATCTGGAGAGCCGCCACCAGCTGCTCGACAAGTACGGCCTCAAGTGCTGGGCGATCTCCAACCACCTGGTCAGCCAGGCGGTCTGCGACAGCATCATCGACGAGCGCCACCAGAACATCCTGCCGTCCCGCATCTGGGGCGACGGGGAGGCCGAGGGCGTACGTCAGCGTGCCGCCGCGGAGATCAAGGACACGGCGCGTGCCGCCGCGGCCTTCGGCGTCAACACGGTCATCGGCTTCACCGGTTCGTCGATCTGGCATCTGCTGGCGATGTTCCCGCCGGTGCCGCCCGGCATGATCGAGCGCGGCTACGAGGACTTCGCGGAGCGGTGGAACCCGATCCTCGACGTCTTCGACACCGAGGGTGTGCGCTACGCCCACGAGGTCCACCCGGGCGAGATCGCGTACGACTACTGGACGACGAAGCAGGCGCTCGAAGCGGTCGACCACCGGCCCGCGTTCGGGCTGAACTTCGACCCGAGCCACTTCGTCTGGCAGGACCTGGACCCGACCGGATTCCTGTACGACTTCCGGGACCGGATCTACCACGTCGACTGCAAGGAGGCGCGCAAGCGTCTCGACGGCCGCAACGGCAGGCTCGGTTCGCACCTGCCCTGGGGCGACCCGCGGCGCGGCTGGGACTTCGTCTCGGCCGGGCACGGCGACGTGCCGTGGGAGGACGTCTTCCGCATGCTGGGAGCGATCAACTACGAGGGCCCGATCTCGGTCGAGTGGGAGGACGCCGGTATGGACCGGCTCTCCGGCGCACCCGAGGCGCTCGCCGATCTGAAGCGGTTCGACTTCGACCGGCCCACCGCGTCCTTCGACGCGGCGTTCGGCGGCGGCGAGTAACCAAGCTCCATACGATCCAACACGAGCCCGGCGGGGACCAGTTCACCGCCGGGCCGTCTGGCATGCCCGGATGACCTTTGTCCTGAGGCGGGAAAAAGTTGAACTTCACCGCTGCGCAAGGGCTTTCCGTCTCGGACGAACAGAGTTACGGTCACTGAGATGTACAGGACATGTTGATCACCGGTGCGACGGCGCGCTCCGGCGAGACAGCGGACCGAGAGCAACAGATGCGGGAATACGGGTGCTTGGACGAGCACTCCCCCCATCCCCCCACCCGAGGCGAGCCCCACGCTCCTTTCCACCTCGGACCCGCACGTAACACAGGCATTTCCGGAGGACTCTCGTGCACAGTCAACGACGTCCCAGAGGCCGATCCCTTCTCGCACTGCTGACCGGCGCCCTGCTCGCGGGGTCGACCCTCAGCGCGGTGCCGGCCAACGCCGCCGACCCTGGAAGACAGGCCGCCGCCCCCACGTTTCAGCAGGTGACCCTGGCCAAGGGCGCCGAAGAAGCGGGCGAGCCCATGACCCTGGCGGTGCTGCCCGACCGCCAGGTCCTGCACACCTCGCGCGACGGCACACTGCGTATCACCGACGAGGGGGGCACCACCAAGGTGTCCGGCACCCTCGACGTCTACAGCCACGACGAGGAAGGACTGCAAGGAGTCGGCGTGGACCCCGGCTTCGCCCAGAACCGGGCCGTCTACCTCTACTACGCGCCCAAACTCGACACCCCCGCCGGCGACGCGCCCGAGACCGGCACCGCCGCCGACTTCGCCCCCTTCGACGGGGTCAACCGGCTCTCGCGCTTCACGCTGAACGAGGACGGCACCCTCGACAAGGCGAGCGAGAAGAAGGTCCTCGACGTCCCCGCCTCCCGTGGCACCTGCTGCCATGTCGGCGGTGACATCGCCTTCGACGCGGACGGCAACCTGTATCTGTCGACGGGCGACGACACCAACCCCTTCGCCTCCGACGGCTACACGCCGATCGACGACCGGCCCAACCGCAACCCGGCGTTCGACGCCCGGCGTTCGGCGGGCAACTCCAACGACCTGCGCGGCAAGGTGCTGCGTATCAAGGTCGCGGACGACGGCTCGTACACCGTCCCCGAGGGCAATCTCTTCGCCCCCGGCACGGAGAAGACGAAGCCCGAGATCTACGCCATGGGCTTCCGCAACCCGTTCCGGATCTCCGTCGACAAGGAGACGGGCGTCGTCTACGTCGGGGACTACGGTCCCGACGCGGGCGCGGCGAACCCGGACCGCGGACCGGCCGGACAGGTCGAGTTCGCCCGCGTGACAGAGGCGGGCAACTTCGGCTGGCCGTACTGCACCGGCGACAACGAGCCCTTCAAGGACTTCGACTTCGCCACCAACACCTCCGGCGCGGCCTTCGACTGCGCGGCGCCCAGGAACGACTCGCCGCACAACACCGGCCTCACCGAGCTGCCGCCGTCCCAGGCCGCCTGGATCCCGTACAACGGGAACAGCGTCCCGGAGTTCGGCGACGGCTCCGAGTCCCCGATGGGCGGTCCCGTCTACAACTACGACGCGGACCTCGACTCGCAGGTCAAGTTCCCCGAGGAGTACGACGGGAACTTCTTCGCCGGCGAGTTCGGCCGCAAGTGGATCAAGCGCATCGACCAGGGCACCGACGGCACCGTCGAGTCGATCAACGACTTCCCCTGGTCCGGTACACAGGTCATGGACCAGGAGTTCGGCCCCGACGGCGCGCTCTACGTCCTGGACTACGGCACCGGCTACTTCGGCGGCGACGAGAACTCGGCGCTCTACCGCATCGAGAACGCCACCGAGGGCTACGCACCGGTCGCCGTCGCGGCGGCCGACAAGACGTCGGGCACCGGACCGATGGAGGTGGCCTTCTCGTCGGAGGGCACCACGGACGCGGACGGTGACGAGCTGACGTACGCCTGGGACTTCGGCGACGGCGGAACCTCCACCGAGGCGAACCCGACCCACACCTTCGAGGAGAACGGCACCTACTCGGCGACCGTCACCGCGAAGGACCCGGGAGGACTCACCGGCAGCGCGTCCGTGCAGGTCGTCGTCGGCAACACCGCACCCACGGTGAAGCTGGAACTCCCGGCGCCCGGCACGCTGTTCAACTTCGGCGACGAACTGCCGTTCAAGGTCACCGTGACCGACCCGGAGGACGGGGAGGACATCGACTGCTCCAAGGTCACCGTCCGCTACATCCTCGGCCATGACAGCCACGGTCACCCGATCACCTCGAAGACCGGCTGCGAGGGCACCATCACGGCGCCCGCCGACGCCGAACACGATCCCAACGCCAATATCTTCGGAGTGATCGACGCCGAGTACACCGACGGCGGGGGCGGCGGCCAGGCCGCGCTCACCGGTCACGGCCAGTCCGAGATCCAGCCGAGGCACCGGCAGGCCGAGCACGCCAACGACCAGTCCGGCACCACCGTGACGGACCGGGAGGGCGCCAACGGCGGCAAGACCGTCGGCTCCATCTCGAACGGCGACTGGATCTCCTTCGAGCCGTACCACCTGGCGGGAGCCGCCAAGCTCACCGCCCGGGTCTCGTCCGGCGGCGCCGGCGGCACCCTGGAGGTACGGGCGGGCGCGGCCGACGGCACGGTCCTCGGCTCGGCCGAGGTGCCCGCCACCGGCGGCTGGACGACGTTCGAGGACGTCGAGGTGCCGCTGACCGGCGCTCCGGCGGAGACGACCGACCTCGTCCTGACCTTCAAGGGCGGCGAGGGCGACCTCTTCGACGTGGACGACTTCGAGATCACCGGGGAGGCACCCGCCGCGGCGGGCGAGCGTGTCCTGGTCTTCTCCAAGACGGCGGGTTTCCGGCACGACTCCATCGAGGCCGGCACAGCGGCCCTGAAGGAGCTGGGGGAGTCCACCGAGATCACGGTCGAGTCCACCGAGGACGCGGGCGCGTTCACGGCGGAGAACCTGGCGGACTACGACGCGGTGGCGTTCCTCTCCACCACCGGTGACGTGCTGAACGCCGAGCAGCAGACGGCGTTCGAGGAGTATGTCGCCGGGGGAGGCGGCTATCTGGGCATCCACGCCGCCGCCGACACCGAGTACGAGTGGGAGTTCTACGGCGGCCTGGTGGGGGCGTACTTCGACTCCCATCCGGCGATCCAGCCCGCCACGGTGAAGGTCGAGGACCACGAACACCCGGCCACGGCCCATCTGGAGGACACCTGGGACCGTACGGACGAGTGGTACAACTACCGCACCAACCCCCGTGAACAGGCCCGTGTACTCGCCTCGCTGGACGAGTCGAGCTACGAGGGCGGCAACATGGGCGGCGACCACCCGATCGCCTGGTGCCAGACGTACGAGGGCGGCCGGTCCTTCTACACCGGGGGCGGCCACACCAAGGAGTCGTACGCCGAACCGGCCTTCCGCGACCATCTGCTCGGCGGACTGAAGTACGCCACCGGGCAGGTCGAGGCCGACTGCACACCGGCGGGCGGCACCGACCCCGGCCCGGACCCCGACCCCGGCTACACGTCCATCTTCGACGGCACGACGCTGGACGGCTGGAAGCAGGCCGGACCGGGTCAGTTCGCGGTCGTCGACGGTGAACTGCGCTCCGAGGGCGGCATGGGCCTGCTCTGGTACGAGGCGAAGGAACTGTCCTCGTACTCGCTCAAGCTCGACTGGAAGATGGACGGCGACGACAACTCGGGCGTCTTCGTGGGCTTCCCGGCCTCCGACGACGTCAACTCGGCCGTGACCAACGGCTACGAGGTCCAGATCGACGCCACCGACGCCGACGACCGCACCACGGGATCGGTGTACGGATTCCAGGCCGCCGACATCGAGGCCCGGGACAAGGCGCTCAAGCCGCCGGGTGAGTGGAACAGCTACGAGCTGAAGGTCGACGGGGAACGCCTCCAGGTGCTCCTCAACGGGGTCGTGATCAACGACTTCACCAACACCGACCCGGCCAGGAGCCTGAAGGACGGTCACCTCGGCCTGCAGAACCACGGCGCCGACGACCAGGTCTCCTTCAAAAACATCCAACTCAAGGAGGGGCCTTCGTAGTTGGCACGGTGCGGTGACAGGGACGTGCCCGGCGGTGGCCAGCAACCACCGCCGGGCCGTCCGGTCTGCCATTTCTGTCTTTGTCCTCTGTCGGGAAAAAGTTGAACCCAATTGCTGCGCAAGGTCTTTCCGGCGCGGACCAACCGGGCTAACGTCCAGCGAGATGTAGGGGACACGTTGCTGAAACAGGACGTATCCCAGCACGTCGGGAGCGGCGCCTTCGGCGTCCCCCGACACCCGCACGTACGAACAGCCCCACCCCTGGAGGACTTTCGTGCCCAGAAGACGTCATAGATCCAGATCCCTCCTCGCACTCATGGCCGGTGCCCTCATCGCCGGCCTCGTCTCCGCCGTCCCCGCCGCCGCCCACCCGGACGACCCGCACCCGACGGACGACAACTTCCAGCAGGTCGCCCTCGCCAAGGGCGCCGACGAGGTCGGCGAGCCCATGTCGCTCGCCGTCCTGCCGGACCGCCAGGTCCTGCACACCTCACGCGACGGCACACTGCGGATAACCGACGCCGCCGGCGACACCAAGGTCGCGGGCAAGCTCGACGTGTACACGCACGACGAGGAAGGTCTCCAAGGCGTCGGGATCGACCCCGACTTCGCCGAGAACCGCGCGATCTACCTCTACTACTCCCCGGTGCTCGACACCCCCGCCGGTGACGCACCCGAGACGGGCACGGCTGCCGACTTCGCCCCCTTCGACGGGTACAACCGGCTCTCCCGCTTCACGCTGAACGAGGACGGCACCCTCGACAAGGCCAGCGAGAAGAAGGTCCTCGACATCGAGACCAACCGCGGTCTCTGCTGCCACGTCGGCGGTGACATCGCCTTCGACGCCGACGGCAACCTCTACCTGTCGACGGGTGACGACACCAACCCCTTCGCCTCCGACGGCTACACGCCGATCGACGAACGCCCGAACCGCAACCCGGCCTTCGACGCCCGGCGTTCCTCGGGCAACTCCAACGACCTGCGCGGCAAGGTCCTGCGGATCAAGGTCGCCGAGGACGGTTCGTACACCGTCCCCGAGGGCAACCTCTTCGCCCCCGGCACCGCCAAGACCCGCCCCGAGATCTACGGGATGGGGTTCCGCAACCCGTTCCGGATCAACGTCGACCAGAAGACCGGCATCGTCTACGTCGGTGAGTACGGCCCCGACGCGGGCTCGGCGTCCGAGACCCGCGGCCCGGCCGGCCAGGTCGAGTTCGCCCGGATGACGGAGGCCGGCAACTTCGGCTGGCCCTTCTGCACCGGCGACAACGACGCCTACCGCGACTACGACTTCGCGACCGGCACCGCCGGTCCGGCCTTCGACTGCGCGGCGCCCAAGAACGACTCGCCGCACAACACGGGTATCACCGACCTCCCGCCGGCCCAGGCCGCCTGGATCCCGTACAACGGCAACAACGTCCCCGAGTTCGGCGACGGCTCCGAGTCCCCGATGGGCGGACCGGTCTACAACTTCGACCCGGAGCTCGACTCCCCGGCGAAGTTCCCCGAGGAGTACGACGGCGACTTCTTCGCCGGCGAGTTCGGGCGTGAGTGGATCAAGCGCATCGAGAAGGAGGCGGACGGCACCGTCACCGCCATCCACGACTTCCCGTGGACCGGCACCCAGGTCATGGACATGGAGTTCGGCCCCGACGGCGCGCTCTACGTACTCGACTACGGCCGCGCCTGGTTCGGCGGCGACGAGAACTCGGCGGTCTACCGCATCGAGAACATCGCCGACGGCCGCGCCCCGGTCGCCGTGGCCGCCGCCAGCAAGACCTCCGGCAAGGCACCGCTGCGGACGAACTTCTCCTCCGCGGGCAGCACGGACGCGGACGGCGACGAGATCACCTACGCCTGGGACTTCGGCGACGGCGGCAAGTCCACCGAGCCCAACCCGAGCTACGCGTACAAGAAGAACGGCACCTACACCGCGACGCTGACCGCGACCGACCCCAAGGGTCACACCGGCACCGCCTCCGTACGGGTCGTCGTCGGCAACACCGCGCCCAAGGTGACGCTCACCGTGCCCGCGGACGGCGCCCTCTTCAAGTTCGGCGACACGCTGCCCTTCAAGGTCACCGTCACCGACCCCGAGGACGGTCCGATCGACTGCGCCAAGGTCACCGTCAACTACGTGCTCGGCCACGACAGCCACGGCCACCCGATCACCTCGGCCAAGGGCTGCGAAGGCACCATCACCGCCCCGGCGGACGGCGAGCACGACCCCAACGCCGACATCTTCGGAGTCCTCGACGCCGAGTACACCGACGGCGGAGGCGGCGGCCAGGCCGCGCTCACCACGCACGACCAGGTCCAGCTCCAGCCCCGCCACCGGCAGGCCGAGCACTTCACCAACCAGTCGGGCATCAAGACGTACGACAAGGCCCCGGCCAACGGCGGCAAGACCGTCGGCGACATCAGCAACGACGACTGGATCTCCTTCAAGCCGTACAACCTGACCGGATCCAAGACCCTGACCGCCCGGATCTCCTCCGGCGGCTCGGGCGGATTCCTCGAAGTACGTACGGGCTCCGCCACCGGCAAGCTCCTCGGCTCCGCGCCGATCCCGGTGACCGGTGGCTGGGAGACCTTCCAGGACATCGACGTACCGCTGCGCTCGGTCCCGAAGACCACCACCGAGCTGTTCCTGGTCTTCAAGGGCGGCCAGGGCGACCTCTACGACCTCGACGACTTCGAGATCAGCGACCAGGCCGCCGGCAAGACCGAGAAGCGGGTCCTCGTCTTCTCCAAGACCGCCGGGTTCCGCCACGACGCCATCCCGGAGGGCATCGCGGCCCTGAAGGAACTGGGCAAGACCAGCAACATCACCATCGACGCCACCGAGACCGCGGCGCAGTTCACCACCAACAACCTCGCCCGGTACGACGCGGTGGTCTTCCTGTCCACCACCGGTGACGTCCTCAACCCCGAGCAGCAGAAGGCCTTCGAGTACTACATCTCCACCGGCGGCGCCTACATGGGCGTGCACGCCGCGTCGGACACCGAGTACGACTGGGCCTACTACGGCAAGCTGGTCGGCGCGTACTTCTCCGGCCACCCGCAGATCCAGCAGGCCACCGTACGGGTCGAGGACAAGGCCCACCCGGCCACCGGTCACCTGGACGACGAGTGGCAGCGCACGGACGAGTGGTACAACTACCGTGACAACCCCCGCTCGAACGTGAAGGTCCTCGCCACCCTCGACGAGACGACCTACCAGGGCGGCACCATGAAGGGCGACCACCCGATCGCCTGGTGCCAGACGTACGAGGGCGGCCGGTCCTTCTACACCGGCGGCGGCCACACCAAGGAGTCGTACGCCGAACCGGCCTTCCGCGAGCACCTGTTGGGCGGTCTGCGCTACGCGGCCGGCCAGGTGAAGGCCAACTGCAAGCCCGACACCGGCTACCGGGACATCTTCAACGGGAAGACCCTGGAAGGCTGGAAGCAGGCCGGACCGGGCAAGTTCAACATCGGCGGCGGCGAGCTGCACACCGAGGGCGGCATGGGCATGCTGTGGTACCAGCCCAAGTCCCTCGGCGCGTACTCGCTGAAGATGGACTGGAAGATGGACGGGGACGACAACTCCGGTGTCTTCATCGGCTTCCCGGCCTCCGACGATCCCTGGTCGGCCGTCAACAACGGCTATGAGATCCAGATCGACGCCTCGGACGCGGCGGACCGCACCACCGGTGCGATCTACACCTTCAAGTCGGCCAACATCAAGGCCAGGGACCAGGTTCTGCGGCCTCCGGGCCAGTGGAACAGCTACGAGATCAAGGTCCAGGGTGAGCGGGTCCAGGTCATCCTCAACGGAGTCAAGATCAACGACTTCACCAACACCGACCCGGCGCGCAGCCTGAAGGACGGCTACTTCGGCATCCAGAATCATGGTGCCGACGATCAGGTCGCGTTCCGCAACATCCAACTGAAGGAACTGGCCTCCTAGCACCGGCTAGGAGCGCCACCCGGCCTCCTGGCCAATCACCAGGAGGCCGGTCGCCAGCCGGCGGCGGGCGGGGAGGCGCCGTACCCCCCGCCCGCCGTCCACCAACACACCCACCCGGCAGGGAGGCAGCCCGTGACCACCAACGATTCGACTGCAGGACGTACCGGAGTCTGGTTCGTCGGAGCACGCGGCTCCGTCGCGACGACGGCCGTAGCGGGATGCGCGGCGGTCGTCGCCGGGCTCCACCCCGCGACCGGCATGGTCGCCGAGACCCCGCCTTTCGCCGGGTCCGGCCTGCCGGCCCTCTCCTCACTGGTCTTCGGTGGTCACGACACCGTGAGCTGCCCCCTGCCGAAGCGGGCCGAGGCGCTCGCCGCCGCCGGGGTCCTGCCGCACGGCCTGCCCAACAGCATCGCCGCGGAACTCGAAACGGCCGACGCGGAGATCCGCGCCGGCGGACCGATGCCCGGCGACACCCGTGACGACGACGAACTGATCGCCGCGTTCGCCGACGACATCACCGCGTTCGTCCGGCGCACCGGCGTCGCGCGCGCCGTCGTGGTCAACGTCTCCTCCACCGAGCCCGAGCCCGCCGCGGACGACCCGCGGCTGCCGGCCAGCTCCCTCTACGCGGCGGCGGCCCTCAAGGCCGGCTGCCCCTACGTGAACTTCACCCCGTCGACCGGGCTGCGCAGCGCGGCCCTCGCGGACGCCGTCTCGGCCAGTGGACTTCCCCACGCGGGCCGCGACGGCAAGACAGGCCAGACGCTGCTCCGTTCCGTGCTCGCCCCGATGTTCGTCCAGCGCGCCCTCGACGTCAGGGCCTGGTCGGGCACCAACCTGCTGGGCGGCGGGGACGGAGCGGCGCTGGCCGACCCGGCGGCCGCGGCCGCCAAGAACGCGGGCAAGGAGCGGGTCCTCGCCGACACGCTCGGGATCGCGCCCGAGGGCGAGGTGCACATCGACGACGTGCCCGCCCTCGGCGAGTGGAAGACCGCGTGGGACCACATCGCGTTCGACGGGTTCCTCGGCTCCCGCATGATCCTGCAGACCATCTGGCAGGGCTGCGACTCGGCGCTCGCCGCGCCGCTCGTCCTGGACCTGGCCCGACTGGTCTCCCGCGCCCACGAGGCCGGACTGACCGGGCCGCTGCCCGAGCTGGGCTTCTACTTCAAGGACCCGGACGGCGGCCCCGCCGCGCTGGCGGAACAGTTCGACGCGCTCCTCTCCTTCGCCGAGCGCCTCAAGGAGAGCAAGTGACGCCAGGTCCTGTCCGGCGGCTCTTCGGGGGCCCGGGACGTCTGGTACGGCACCTCGCCGCGCTGTCGGAGCCGGCCGGGTACGTCCGGTACGAGGCCGATCCTCCGCCTTGCGACGCACCGCCCCGGCCGCCCCGGGCCGATCCCCGGACATCCGCCGGACAGGACCTGCGTGCCTGGGCCGAACTTCTGCGGGTGTCCGCGCTGTTCACGGTCCCGGGCGACGCCCTGGCCGGCGCGGCGTCCGCCGGAGTCCGCCCCAACCGTGGCACGGCGCTCGCCGTCGGCGCGTCCCTGTGCCTGTACGAGGCGGGGATGGCGCTCAACGACTGGGCGGACCGCGACGAGGACGCCGTGGAGCGCCCGCACCGCCCGATCCCCTCGGGCCGCATCACCCCGAACGCGGCGCTGGCGGCGGCGGGCGGCCTCACGGCTGCCGGCCTCCTCCTCGCCTCCCGCGCCGGCCGCCCGGCCCTGGCCCTGAGCACGGCCCTGGCCGCGACGGTCTGGGCGTACGACCTCCGCCTGAAGCACACACCGGCGGGCCCGGCGGCGATGGGCGCGGCGCGCGCGCTGGACGTCCTGCTGGGCGCGACGGCAACACGCTCGGCCTCCGACCGGGCGGCCAAGCCTGCCGCCCCCGGCCGCCGCCCGGCCCCGCCGGTGGGCGCCTTGGCGGCCAAGGCCGCGGGTTCGGTGTCCCGTTCGACGGGCCGCTTCTCGCCGCCGCCCGCACGGCGGGGCGTGCTGACCCGGCTGTCGGCCTGGACGACCGGCACGTCGGGCCGAAGGCGTCCGTCGACCTCGGTGAGCAAGCTCGCGGGGTCGGCTGCCGGCCAGGGGCGTACGGCTTCGTCCGTTGTCGCCCCGCTTGAGGCTCTGGCGGCCAAGGCCGCCGGCTCCGCGCAGCCCGAAGGGCGGGGCGTGTTCGCAGGCTTGTCGGCTTGTGCCGACGGCTCGGCCGTACCGCACGGTGCGGCGGCCGGTGTCGGCCGGACGTCGGTGGATGTCCTGGCGAGCAAGCTCGCGGGGTCGGCTGTCGGCCAGGGGCGTAGGGCTTCGTCGGTCGTCGCCCCGCTTGAGGCTCTGGCGGCTACGGTCGCCGGCGCGACGGGCCGTTCCGCGCAGCCCGAAGGGCGGGGCGTGTTCGCCCGGTTGTCGCCCTGGGCCAGTGGCTCTGCCGCGCCGCGCCGCGCAGCCGCCCGTGCCGGCCGGACCTCGGCGGCCCGGCAGGGCCGTACCGCGACGCCCGTCGCCGCCATGGCGAGCGCGCTCGCCGGATCCGTCGGGGCGCACAGCCCCGCACCCCTCGCCCGGCAAGGCGCCACCCCGCCCGCCGTGCCACGCGGTGCCCTCGTTCCCGCCGCGCTCCTCGGCGTGCATACCCTCGCCGTCACCACCGTCTCCCGGCGAGAGGTGTACGGCGGGTCCGTCGGGGCGCCGCTGGCCGCGCTCGCCGTCACCGGGGTGCTCGGGGGGGTCGTCGGGCGGCAGCGGGGTGACGGGCCGGGCGGGCTCGTCGGGCCCGTGCTCGGCGCCGCCTTCGTCGTCACCGCCGGGCGGCCCTACCTGCACGCCGCGCTCAATCCGTCCCCGCAGCTCACCCAGCGCGCCGTCGGCGGGGGGATCCGGGCCATGATCCCCTTCCAGGCCGCGCTCGCCGCGCGCGGTGGCGCTCCGGGGGTCGGGCTCGCCGTCATGGGGCTCGTACCGCTGGCAAGGAAGCTCGCGAAAAAGGTGAGTGTGACATGACCATCCGCTACGGATACGGCACCAACGGGCTCACCGATCTGCGTCTGGACGACGCCCTCGGGCTGCTCGCCGACCTCGGGTACGACGGGGTCGGGCTGACCCTCGACCACATGCACCTCGACCCGCTCGCCCCCGAACTCGCCGCCCGTACGAGCAAGGTCGCCGCGCGGCTGACGGAACTCGGCCTCGGCGTCACCGTCGAGACCGGCGCCCGCTACGTGCTCGACCCGCGCCGCAAGCACGGGCCCACCCTCCTCGACCCCGACCCGGAGGGCCGCGCCGCCCGCACCGCGCTGCTCGTCACCGCCGTGCGGGTCGCCGCCGACCTCGGCGCGCACGCCGTGCACTGCTTCAGCGGCATCACCCCCGACGGTACCGACCCCGACACCGCCTGGAAGCGGCTGGAGGAGTCGATCACCCCGGTCATCGACGCCGCCCAGGCCGCCGGTGTCCCCGTCGCCATCGAGCCCGAACCCGGCCATCTCCTCGCCGACATCGCCGGCTTCCACCACCTCAGAGGGCTCCTCGGCGACCCCGAACCCCTCGGCCTCACCCTCGACATCGGCCACTGCCAGTGCCTGGAGGCGGCGCCGCCCGCCGACTGCGTCCGCGACGCCGGCCCCTGGCTGCGCCACGTACAGATCGAGGACATGCGGCGCGGCGTGCACGAGCATCTGCCGTTCGGGGACGGGGAGATCGACTTCCCGCCCGTGCTGGCCGCGCTCGACGCCACCGGCTACCAGGGCCTGACCGTCGTGGAGCTGCCCCGCCACTCGCACGCCGGGCCCGAGATGGCCCGCACCTCCCTGGACTTCCTGCGCTCGATCGGAGCACCGGCATGAACCGCGAGGAGATCGACGCACGCCTGGACGCGAAGGCCGTCGCCTGGCTGGACCAGGCACTCGCCGAAGCGGCCGAGAAGGGCGACAACGTTGCCCTCCGGCGCTGGGAGCTGCGCTTCGCCGCCGCCGGCCGCCACTGCGGACAGGACAACGCGGACGACGTCCGTACCCTGCTCCTGCGCCGCGCCGCCGCCGACGTCGGCACCCTCACCCGCCTCTACCAGCAGGGCGCCGCCGCCGAGCGCCGCGCCGTACTCCTCGCCCTGCCGCACCTCGTCCCCGGCCCCGAGGCCGTGCCGCTCGTCGAGGACGCCCTGCGCACCAACGACACCACCATCGTCGAGGCGGCCGTCGGCCCGTACGCCGCCGACCATCTCGACGCGCACGCCTGGCGGCACGCCGTACTGAAGTGCCTCTTCACCGGCGTGCCCGTGGCCGCCGTCGCCGGCGCGGAACGCCGCGCCCACGGCGACGCCGAACTCGCCCGGATGCTCACCGACTTCGCGTCGGAGCGCACCGCGGCCGGACGGTCGGTCCCCCCAGACCTGCACCGTGTACTGAACATGACCGGCGAGGAGTCCTGATGCGTATCTTCGACCCCCACATCCACATGACCTCCCGCACCACGGACGACTACCAGGCCATGTACGCCTCCGGAGTCCGTGCGCTCGTCGAGCCGTCCTTCTGGCTCGGCCAGCCCCGCACGTCGCCCGCCAGCTTCTACGACTACTTCGACGCGCTGCTCGGCTGGGAGCCGTTCCGCGCGGCGCAGTACGGCATCGCGCACCACTGCACGCTCGCCCTCAACCCCAAAGAGGCGAACGACCCGCGCTGCACACCCGTCCTGGAGGAACTGCCCCGCTACCTCGTCAAGGACGGCGTCGTCGCCGTCGGCGAGATCGGCTACGACTCCATGACCCCCGCCGAGGACGTCGCGCTCGCCACCCAGCTCCAGCTGGCCGCCGAGTACGCGCTGCCCGCGATGGTCCACACCCCGCACCGCGACAAGCTGACCGGCCTGCGCCGCACCATCGACGTCGTCGCCGAGTCGAATCTCGACCCCGAGCACGTCCTGCTCGACCACCTCAACGAGACGACCGTCAAGGACGCGGCGGAGTCGGGCAGTTGGCTGGGCTTCTCCATCTACCCCGACACCAAGATGGACGAGGACCGGATGGTCTCCGTGCTGCGCTCCCACGGCACCGACCGCGTCCTCGTCAACTCCGCCGCCGACTGGGGCAAGAGCGACCCGCTCAAGACCCGCAAGGTCGGCGACGCCATGCTCGCCGCCGGCTTCTCCGAGGACGACGTCGACAAGGTGCTCTGGCGCAACCCCGTCGAGTTCTACGGCCTCAGCGGCAGACTCCAGCTCGACGTCCCCGCGCCGGAAGCCCTGCACGAGGGGAACTCCATCCTCCGCGGCGGTGAGTGAGCCATGCGCTTCCGCCACCCCGACGGCTCCACCGTCCACCTCTCGTACTGCACGAACGTCCACCCCGCCGAGACCCTCGAAGGCGTACTGGCCCAACTGCGCGACCACTGCGAGCCGGTGCGCAAGCGCCTCGGCCGTGACCGCCTGGGCATCGGCCTCTGGCTCGCCAAGGGCGCGGCCCGCTCCCTCATCAACGACCCCGCCCAACTGCGCGGTCTGAAGGGCGAGTTGGAGCGGCGCGGCCTGGAGGTCGTCACCCTCAACGGATTCCCGTACGAGGGCTTCGGCGCCGAAGAGGTCAAGTACCGCGTCTACAAGCCGGACTGGGCCGACCCCGAGCGCCTGGCCCACACCACCGACCTCGCCCGCCTCCTCGCCTCGCTGCTGCCCGACGACGTCACCGAGGGCTCCGTCTCGACCCTGCCCCTCGCCTGGCGCACCGCCTTCGACGACGCCGCGGCCCGCACCGCCCACGCCGCCCTCACCACCCTCGCCGAACGGCTCGACGCACTGGAGGAGCTGACCGGCAAATCCATCCGGATCGCGCTCGAACCCGAGCCCGGCTGCACCGTCGAGACCACCGCCGACGCGATCAGCCCGCTCACCGACGTCGCCAGCGCCCGTATCGGCATCTGCGTGGACACCTGCCATCTCGCCACCTCCTTCGAGGACCCGTCCACCGCGCTCGGCGCCCTCGCCGACGCCGGCGTCACCATCCCCAAGGCCCAGCTCTCCGCCGCGCTGCACGCCGAGCACCCCCATCTGCCGGAGGTACGCGACGCGTTGGCCGCCTTCGCCGAGCCGCGCTTCCTGCACCAGACCCGCACCCGCACGGCGGCCGGCCTGCGCGGCACCGACGACCTCGAAGAGGCCCTGGCCGGCGAGGCACTGCCGGACGGCGCCCCCTGGCGTTCGCACTTCCACGTGCCGCTGCACGCCCCGCCCGCCCCGCCCCTCACCTCGACCCTCCCCGTACTCCAGGACACCCTCGCCCTGCTCGTCGGCGGCGCCGAACCGCTGACCCGCCACCTGGAGGTCGAGACGTACACCTGGCAGGCGCTCCCGCCCGAGCTGCGCCCCCGCTCACGCGGCCGGCTCGCCGAGGGCATCGCCGCCGAACTGACGCTGGCCCGCGACCTGTTGGTCGACCTGGGTCTCAAGGAGCTGCCATGACCGCCGACCCCACCCCCGAGCCGACCGCGAAGGCCGCCGAGGCCCCCGCGCGCCCCACCCCCCTCCTCGTCCTGGACGTCGTCGGACTCACGCCCCAGCTCCTGGCGTTCATGCCGAACCTCAAGAAGCTGGCCGCCGCGGGCTCCCAGGGCCCGCTGACCACCGTGCTGCCCGCCGTCACCTGCAGCGCGCAGTCCACGTTCCTCACCGGCACCCTGCCGTCCGAGCACGGCATCGTCGGCAACGGCTGGTACTTCCGCGAACTGGGCGACGTCCTGCTGTGGCGCCAGCACAACGGACTGGTCTCCGGCGACAAGCTCTGGGACGCGGCCCGCCGCGCGTACCCCGGCTACACCGTCGCCAACATCTGCTGGTGGTACGCGATGGGCGCCGACACCGACTACACCGTCACGCCCCGCCCCGTCTACTACGCCGACGGCCGCAAGGAGCCGGACTGCTACACCCGGCCGCCGGCCCTGCACGACGAACTGCACGACAAACTCGGCACGTTCCCCCTCTTCCACTTCTGGGGCCCCGGCGCCGACCTCGTCTCCTCGCAGTGGATCATCGACGCCACCCGCCACATCATCGGCACCCGCCACCCCGACCTGGCGCTCTGCTACGTCCCGCACCTGGACTACGACCTCCAGCGCTTCGGCCCCGACGACCCCCGCTCCCACCAGGCGGCCCGCGACCTCGACGCGGCGCTGGGTCCGCTGCTGGACGACGCGCGCGCCGAAGGCCGTACCGTCGTCGCCCTCTCCGAGTACGGCATCACCAACGTTTCGCGGCCCGTCGACATCAACCGGGCCCTGCGCCGCGCCGGACTCCTGGAGGTCCACACCCAGGACGGCATGGAGTACCTGGACCCGATGGCGTCGCGCGCCTTCGCCGTCTCCGACCACCAGATCTCGCACATCTACGTGCGCCGCCCCGAGGACCTGGACGCGACCCGCGAGGCGCTGAAGGACCTCAAGGGCATCGAGGAGATCCTGGACGACGAGGGCAAGAAGAACTACGGCCTCGACCACCCGCGCTCCGGCGAACTGGTCGCCGTCGCCGAACCCGACGCCTGGTTCACGTACTACTACTGGCTCGACGACGCCAAGGCGCCCGACTTCGCCCAGCTGGTCGAGATCCACCGCAAGCCGGGCTACGACCCCGTCGAGCTGTTCATGGACCCCCTCGACCCGTACGTGAAGGTCAAGGCGGCCAAGGCCATCGCCCGCAAGAAGCTGGGCATGCGCTACCGGCTCGCGGTCGTCCCCCTGGACCCCTCACCCATCCGCGGCAGCCACGGCCGCCTCCCCACGAGCGACGACGAAGGTCCGCTCATCCTCTGCTCCACCCCCGAAGCCGTCACCGGCCGTACCGAGGCCACCGACGTGAAATCCCTGCTCCTCAATCTCGCAGGACTGCACTGATCTAAGGAGTTCCACGCATGAGCCGCAAGAAGTCAGTCGACCCGGAGCTGGCAGCCAAGCTCAGCCGGCGCAACATGCTGGGTGTGGCCGCGGGCACCGGTGCCGCCGCCATCCTCGGCCTCTCGGCGGCCACCCCCGCCGCCGCGGGCGAGCGCGGCCGTGGTCACGGCCACGGTCATGGCCACGGGCACGGCAAGGGTGAGCCCGTGCTCACCCCGGGCCACCTCGGCATACAGCTCTACTCCCTGCGTGACAAGGTCAACTCGCTCGGCTTCGCGAAGGTCTTCGAGGAGCTGGAGCGCTTCGGCTACGACGAGATCGAGTACGCGGGCTACACCCAGGGCAACGCCGGGGCCATCACCATCCCGCAGCTGCGCAAGCTGGCCAGGAACCACGGTCTGCGTCCGATCGGCAGCCACGTCAACTACGCCGACGACAACAACCCCGACGCGTACAGCTTCGCCCAGAACCTGGAGAAGGTGCTGGACGACGCCCAGGCGCTCGGCCTCGACCACATCGGCACCGCGTCGGGCCCCTGGCGCCACGGCGACACCGTCGACGCCTGGAAGAAGGCGGCCGAGGACTTCAACACCTACGGCGCCGCCGCCCGCAAGCGCGGCATGAAGTTCTACCAGCACAACCACGCCGAGGAGTTCTCCTTCGCGAGCGACCAGCCGGGCGTCCGCCTCTACGACGTCCTGCTCGCGGAGACCGACCCCAAGCTGGTCTATCTGGAGATGGACATCTACTGGGCGTTCGCCGCCAAGCACCGCTTCAGCGTGACCGGCGACGGAAAGCCCGCGCCGCTCGACCCGCTGAAGTACGTGCTCAAGCAGCCCGACCGCTACCCCCTCTTCCACGTCAAGGACGGCGTGAAGAACGAGGAGGCGCGTGACGGCTACGACATGGTCGACGTCGGTGACGGCGACATCGACTACAAGAAGTTCATCTCGGCCGTGAACAAGACCCACAACGGCCGCAGGGACCACCACTGGCAGGCGGAGCACGACAACCCCGTCGACTCCATCCTGTTCGCCCAGAAGTCGGCGGACCACCTGCACTCGCTCCGTGAGAAGCGCGGCCACCACTAGGACGAAATACGAACGGCGGCTCCCCGTACGGCTGTTGGCCGTACGGGG